>JAADIV010000159.1:0-11066 GCA_013151175.1 Deltaproteobacteria bacterium
GGGCGATGAGTATGATACCGCTTTTTTTGATAAGGGGCCGAAATTCTTACATTATCAACCGCAAATTGCCATTATTACCAGTATTGAATTTGACCACGCCGATATTTATGCCGATTTGGCCGCCGTCAAGTCGGCTTTTCGTAAACTGGTGCGGATCATGCCCGAAGATGGCAGACTGATTGCCAATCTGGATGATCCGGTAGTGTTAGAGGTAGTTAAGGATGCCGTCTGCCCCGTTCTGGGTTACGGCCAGACCAGGGGGCTGAACTGGGTCTTGAGCGACCTTTCGCTACGGCCTGATGGTGTCCATTTTACCGCCCTAAAGGATGGCGGCCAGTTTGGTCGTTTTAGCTGCCCCATGCCGGGGCGGCACAACGCCATGAACAGCCTGGCGGTTTTAGCGGTATTGGATCAACTGGGGCTGTCGGCGGCTGATTGCGGCCGCTATCTGGCGGCCTTTCCCGGTGTTTGCCGCCGTCAGGAGGTGCGGGGCGAGGTGGGCGGCGTTTTGGTAATTGATGATTTTGCCCATCATCCCACGGCGGTGCGGGAAACCCTGGCGGCCCTGCGCGCGGCTTACACGGGCCGCAGATTGAGGGCGGTCTTTGAGCCACGGACAAATTCCAGCCGCCGCCGGGTATTTCAGGATATCTACCCGCAGGTATTTGCGGATGCCGATGAAATTATTGTGAAAGAACCCGCCCCCCTGGCCAACGTGCCGCAGGCAGACCGATTTTCCGCCCGGCAGTTAATCACCGATTTACAAAAAAGGGGCCGGCCGGCCAGGTATTTCTCCACCACAGGAGAAATATTGACTTACCTGGGTGAATCTGCAGCCGGCGGCGATGTTATCGCCATAATGTCAAATGGCGGCTTCGACAATATTCATGCCCGTCTCCTGGAACTTCTGGAAAACAAGTTTCCCCGTGTCAATCCCTGATGAACCATCCCCGGCGCTTTTACAGGCAAAAACACCTGCTAGCAAGAGAGAATCTTTCAATATTCCCTTGACTTAGATTTTTACTTGTTATACAAAAGCCCTGAGTACATTCGGAGACAACCCGTCATTCCTCAACCATTCGGGAACATTGATTTTGGCTCACAAATCACTAATAGATTTACTTTACGTTGCCGCCTTTTTTCTGGGGGGTCTGGGTTTTGCCGTGGGGCCGCTTGTTCTGGCTAATATTATGGCGCCGCGCGGCACCCGCAACGTCTCCAACAAATCGAAACAAGCCATCGAGTGCGGCATGACTCCCATTGGCGGGGCCAGGGTTCGTTTCGGGGCGGTTTATTATCTCTACGCTTTGATGTTTCTCGCTTTTGATGTTGATGTCCTTTTCCTCTTTCCAGTAGCAGTAGCCTATAATCACGGCCTAGTTATCCGGGATTTTATCGAATTGGTTATCTTTGTCGGAATATTATCACTCGCCATTATCTATGCCTGGCGTAAGGGGGTTTTTCAGTGGAATCGCAAGATTTACAACCGGCAATAGTCCAATTTGCCCCCCTGGACAAACTCATCGCTTTGGGGCGGGCAAATTCGCTGTGGCCCATGACCTTTGGTCTGGCGTGTTGCGCCATAGAGATGATGGCCACCGGCGCCTCCCGTTTTGATTTGTCACGTTTCGGCGCCGAGGTTTTCCGGCCTTCGCCCCGGCAGTGTGACGTGATGATTGTCGCCGGTACGATAAATCATAAAATGGCACCGGCTGTCAAGACCCTGTACGACCAGATGCCGGAGCCTAAGTGGGTGATTGCCATGGGTAATTGTGCCATTTCCGGCGGCCCCTTTGTTTTTCCCGGCCAATATGCCGTGGTGGAGGGAGCGGATAAATTTTTACCGGTAGATGTTTATATCCCCGGCTGTCCGCCCCGACCAGAGGCCCTTATTGAGGGCATTCTGGAACTGGAGGAGAAGATTACCGGCAGCCGGCGTTGGCCGAGGGTAAAATGTGCGTAATATGGATTTCACTAAACTAAAAGAGCAGCTCCGTCCCCTGGCCATTCTGGAAGATGTTGTGGTTGGGGAACCGCCGGAAGAAGATACCGGATCTGAGGCACGCGTTGCCCCGGAGCCGGAGAAACTTGCCGCCATGCACGAGCCTGATTACCTGGCCAGGGGGTTTAATCTTGACGTCAGGGTGGAGGCCGGCAAGGTAGTCGAGGCGGCCGGAATTCTTGATGAACACGGCTTTTTTCTGGAGGCCGTTACCGGAGTGGATTGGCCGCAAGAGGGGCAACTTGAGGTTGTTTATGACTATTGTCTCTGGCAGCCGCAATGCCGGGTGGTGGTAAGAACCAGGCTGGATCGACAAAGTCCGGTTGTACCTACCATCTCGACAATCTGTCCCGGCGCCAATTGGCACGAGCGCGAAACCCATGATTTTTTTGGCATAGAATTCAGCGGCCATCCGGATCTTAGGCCGCTTCTCCTGCCAGATGACGCGGATTTCCACCCGCTTTTAAAGGATTTTAAGGCCCATGGATAACGCCGCCACAAATAATCAGGAAACATTTGTCCTGAATGTCGGGCCGCAGCATCCGGCGACTCACGGGGTACTGCGGCTCAAGCTCACCCTGGACGGGGAGTATGTTGTCCGCGCGGAGCCGGTTCTGGGCTATATCCACCGCATGCACGAGAAGATGGGGGAAAACCGTACCTGGGCGCAGTTTATGCCCAATACGGGCCGGATGGATTACCTGAGCGCCCTGTCATATAACCACGGTTATGCGGCGGCGGTGGAGCGGGCCATGGGCATTACGGTGCCGGAGCGGGCCGAATATCTGCGGGTTATCACGGTGGAGTTGAACCGCATCTCCAGTCATCTTGTCTGGTTTGGCGCCTATCTCCTTGATCTGGGCGGTTTTACCCCCCTGCTTTATGCCTTTGATGACCGGGAGAAAATCCTCAACCTGCTAGAGTCGGTAACCGGTTCACGGCTCACCTATTGTTATTTCCGTTTTGGCGGGGTTTATAACGATATTGATGAAAATTTTGTTGATGGTGTCAAAGAATTTATCAAAACCATGCGCCGCAGTCTGCCCATGTATCACAACCTGGTCAGCAAAAATATCATTTTACTCAAGAGGCTGAAGGATATAGGCCCGATTTCCAGGGAGACCATTCGCAAATATGGGGCCACCGGGCCGGTAGCGCGTGGTTCCGGGGTTGATTATGATGTGCGCAAGAACGAGCCGTACTCCGTTTATCCGGAGTTTGATTTTGAGGTTCCGGTCTATCACGAAGGTGATTCCATGGCCCGTTATATGGTACGGATGGACGAGATTGAGCAAAGTATGCGTATCATTGAACAGGCCCTGGATAAATTGCCGGCAGGCCCGGTGATGGCCGCTAAGACCCCCCGGATTATTAAACCGCCTAAGGGTGACTATTATCAGGCGGTAGAGGCGGCTCGCGGCTCTTTTGGCGTCAGGATTGTCAGCGATGGCACCAACACGGCCTATCGCCTGAAACTTCGCTCCCCCTCTTTCTCCAATTTAAGTTTGTTTAGCGCGGTTAGCGAGGGAATGCTGTTGGCGGACGCCCTGGCGCTGCTGGGCAGTCTGGATTTGGTAATTCCGGAAATTGACAGATAATTATGGATTCTGAATTGATAAGAGTAATCGCGTTTCTGGTGGGTATTATTGCCTTTGCCGCCCTTAATGCCGCCTATCTGGTCTGGCTTGAACGGAAGGGCGCGGCGCATATTCAGCGGCGGATCGGCCCCAAGGAAGTTGGCCCCTTTGGCCTGTTGCAGCCCATGGTGGACGGCATTAAGCTGATGACCAAGCAGATTTTAATTCCGGACGGCGTTGATCCGGTTCTTTTTCGCCTGGCGCCTATTTTGGCCATGGTGCCGGCAATTATGTCCTTTGTTACCATTCCCTTCAGCGAGACCCTGGTGGCCAGAAATATCAATGTCGGTCTGCTGATGATCTTCGCCTTTGCCTCGGTAAATGTCCTGGCCCTGCTGTTGGGAGGCTGGGCCTCCAACAATAAATACGCGGTTATATCAGCGGCACGGGCGGTATCCCAAAATATCGCCTATGAAATTCCCATGTTAATTACGGTAATTACCATGGTGATGATCACCGGCACCTTGAACCTGAACGAGATTGTCGCGCAACAGCCCAATATCAGCCAGTGGTATATCTTTCGTTTCAGCGCCTCGCCCCTGATGCCGGTGGCCTTTCTGATTTTCTTCATCTGCTCACTGGCCGAGACCAACCGCGCCCCCTTTGATTTAGGCGAGGCGGAAAGCGAGCTGGTGGCTGGTTTTCACACGGAATATTCCAGTATGGGGTTTGGCCTGTTTTTTATGGGTGAATATGCCAATATCGTTATCGGCTGCTCCCTGGCGGTGGTATTATTCCTGGGCGGCTGGCAGGATCCTTTCGGTCTCTATCCCGGTGTCTGGTGGTTTCTGCTCAAACTCTATCTCCTGATATTTACGGTAATCTGGATTCGTTGGACATTTCCGCGCACCCAGTTTTACGGCCTTTTGAACCTGTCATGGAAGATATTGATCCCTGTATCCATGTTTAATTTGCTGCTTACCGCAGGCTTTCTGAAGGTATTTTAGGATGGGCGCATATTTTAAAGAAATTTTTACCGGCTTTTGGAGCCTCCTGGTGGGAATGAGTATCACCATCCGGGAGATGACGAAACCTGTGGTGACGGAGCAGTATCCCTATGAGGCGTCGGTAATGACATCCCGCTTCCGGGGGCATATCGAACTTGTTCCCAATGAGGAGGGCGGCAATAAGTGCATCGTCTGCGGGATGTGTATGCGCTCCTGTCCCTCGGCCTGTATTACCGTAGAGGGCGAAAAACGGGAGGGGATCAAGGGCAAGGCACTGACCCGGTACCGGCTGGATTTTACCCGCTGTAGTTTATGCGGGATGTGTGTTGAATCCTGCCGGCCCGGCGCCATAAGATTCTCCAAGGACTATAATCTGGCCGGCACCAAAAAGGCAGCTTATATCTTCGACCTCTTAAAACGGCTGGAGGAGCAAAATAAATGACTCAGGAGTTATTAACCCCTCAGGGGCTTGGCGGTCTGGTATTTCTGGCGATTGGCGCGGCCACGGTAATCGGGGCGCTTATCGCGGTGAATGCTAAATCTCTGATTCGGGCGGTTACCGGGCTTTGCCTGTCTCTAATCGGAGTGGCCGGGCTGTATTATTTTTTAAACAGCCCCTTTTTGGCGTTAATGGAGATCCTGATTTATGTGGGCGCTGTGGGGGTAGCCATCGCCTTTGCGGTTATGCTGGCCGAACCTGAGCAGGGGGACAAGCCGGGCCGGGCCATTGGTCTTGGGCCTTTTTTCGGCTTTATCGGCGGCGGTATGCTGGTTTGGGGGCTTGTGGTTGTCGGCCTGAAGACCAAATGGCCGGCCGCCGCCGTCAAGATAAATACTGGCTCCATGCTGGCAGTAGGCAAGGCCCTGCTTGGCAGTTACAGCATGGTTTTTGAATTAATTTCCGTTGTCTTATTAATGGCGATTATTGGGGCCTTGGCTTTGGGCCGCCGGGGAAGAGACTGATGGACATTCTGAATTTAAGTTCGCATCTAAACACCTATCTCGTAGTGGGAGCCTTTCTCTTTGGCGCCGGTTTTTACGGCCTGATAAATCGCCCCACCCTCATTGGTATGTTGATCTCGATAGAACTCGTTATGTCGGGTGCCTCGCTTAATTTTATGGCATTCAATCATTTTCTGGCTCCCGACCCGGTTATGGGCCAGATATTCGCCCTGTTTATTATGGGGATCGCCGCCGCCGAAGCGGCCATCGCTTTGAGTATTATTATGGCAGTTTACCGGAATTATAAATCTATCGCCGCTGAAGATCTTAACGATCTTAAAGGGTAAAACAGGAAACACAGGTATGGATATAAACGCCGTATCAGGACAAATTGAATCATGCCGGCTCGTTTGGGCGGTGTTGACGCCGCTCCTGGCATCGTTTGCCGTGATGCTCACCGGCCACCGGCCCAACGTGCGGGAATCATGCACAGTTGTGGCGGCGGTTATCTTATTTGCTATTATTGCCTCCATGGGGCCGCTAGTGCTTGCCGGCCATACCCTGCATTACACCATATTCAGGATTCTGCCTGGGGTCACAGTGTCTTTGCGCGCCGATGCCTTTTCCATGATTTTTGCTCTGGTAGCCTCCACCTTGTGGATATTGGCCGCCTTTTATTCCCTGGGCTATATGCGCAGTTTACGGGAACACGCCCAGACCAGATTTAATGCCTGTTTCGCCCTGGCGATTTTCGGCGCTATCGGGGTTGCCCTCTCGGACAATCTCTTTACCATGTTTATGTTTTATGAACTCGTCTCCATCTGCACCTATCCCCTGGTTGCTCATCATCAGGACGAGGAGGGGTATAAAGGCGCCCGTAAATACATTGTCTATCTCTCCGGCACCTCCCATGCCTTTATCCTGCCGGCCATGGTGTTGATTTATGTCCTTACCGGCAATCTGGATTTTGCCCATAATATCTCCACCGGCATTCTCCCGGCCGGGGCCAATGCCACCCTGGTCACGGTGCTTTATATCTTCTGCCTTATCGGTTTTGCCAAAAACGGGATTATGCCTTTTCATCATTGGCTTCCCGGCGCCATGGTAGCGCCCACCCCAGTTTCCGCCCTGCTCCATGCCGTAGCAGTGGTCAAGGTCGGGGTATTCTGCACCACCAGGGTCATGCTCTACGTCTTTGGGGTTAATACCATGAGCGCCCTTAATCTGGGAATACCCACCGCCTATTTTGTCTCTTTTACCATATTAATGGCCTCAGTCATCGCCTTGTCGAAGACTAATCTCAAGGCCCGGCTGGCCTACTCCACCGTCAGCCAGCTCTCCTACATAATTCTGGGGGTGGCCCTGCTGACACCTGCCGGTATTCAGGGCGGTCTGATTCACATCGCCAACCACGCCTTTGCCAAGATCACCCTCTTTTTCTGCGCCGGCTCCATTTTTGTGGCTACCCAGAAAAAAGATATCTCGGAGATGAGCGGCCTGGGGCGCTCCATGCCCTTTACCTTTGCCGCCTTTGGCCTGGCCTCGCTTACCATGATAGGCGTGCCGCCAGTGGCCGGCTTTGTTACCAAATGGTATTTACTGGTCGGTTCCATGCAGGCCCATCAGATAGGGATTATGTTGGTTCTCCTGGCCTCTACCCTGCTGAATGTCGCTTATTTTGCCCCCATAACCTACAAAGCCTTCTTCGGTAAACGACCGGCGGGCGAGGTCGATGCGGGGATAAAAGAGGCGCCTCTGACAATGCTCATTCCCTTGATGATAACCTCACTTATTACGCTGCTCATGGGTATTTATCCGGATGTTTTCCTTAATTTCGTCAAGGCGGTGCTGTAATGATTGTTGATTTTCTGGACTATCTACGCGGCAGACTGAGAAGCCTGGCCAAAATTGGCATCGGCATTCTCATTCTCCTGCCATGCATTGATATCCTGGTGATTGATAAACGCCATGCCCATGTGGCGATTGAGCATTTCCCCGCCTTCTGGTCGATTTTTGGCTTTGTGGTGGCAGCGGTTATTATTATAGTAGCCAAGTGGTTCGGTCGTCAGGGGATCAGGCAAAAAGAGGACTATTATGATTGATTTCTGGATTCATCCAGCCCTCATTTTAATAGTCGGCGCCCTGATTCTGCCCTTTGTCAAAGGAAAGCCGAAAAAGGCATTTATCGTATTAGTGCCGTTGCTGGCCTTCCTGGATGTCTGGCAGTTCTGCCCCAAAGGGGTCTTTGGCGTTGTCCAGTTCATGGACTGGCAGCTCACCTTTGGCCGGATCGATAAATTGAGCCTGGTTTTTGCCTATGTGATGAGCCTGGTGGGGATAATCGGCACCATCTACAGCCTCCATCAGGATGATGATTTACAGCAGATTGCCGCCTGGTTTTATGTGGCCGGTTCATTGGGAGTTATCCTGGCCGGCGACTATCTGGTGATATTTTTATTCTCCGAGATGATGGCCTTCTCTTCGGTCTTTCTTGTCTGGTTCAGACGAACACCAAAATCAATTACCACCGGTTTTCGTTATCTTCTGGTGCATACCGTTGGCGGCTTGATCCTGTTGGCCGGGTTTGTCCTGCGTTATAAGGCGACTGGTGATCTGTCCTTCGGTTTGCTGGACGTAACTCACCCCCACTTATACACATATTTGATTATGATGGGGTTCATGGTCAACGCGGCGGTGCCGCCCTTTCATTCCTGGCTGCCAGACACCTACGCCGAGGCCTCGGTTACCGGCGCCGTCTTTATGTGCGCCCTGACCACCAAGACGGCAATATATACCCTGATCCGCTGTCTGGCCGGAATGCACGTTCTGATTATCCTTGGCGTTATTATGGCCCTGGTCGGGGTTATCTACGCGGTGTTGGAAAATGACAGCCGCCGCTTATTGGCCTGGTCAATTATGAGCCAGTTGGGCTATATGGTCTGCGGGGTGGGAATCGGCACCGAACTTGCCATTAACGGGGCTGTGGCCCATGCCTTTGCCCATATTCTGTATAAGAGCCTGCTGTTCATGGGCTGCGGTTCGGTTCTTTATATGACCGGCAAAAGTAAATTTACTGATTTGGGCGGCCTGTACCGTAAGATGCCGCGCACCCTGGTTTATACCATGGTGGGAGCCTTGAGTATGGCGGCCCTGCCGCTCTTTTCCGGCTTTGTAACCAAGTCAATGATTATTGCCGCAGGTTTTGAAGAACATATGTACTGGGTCGGTTTTTCTCTGACCATGGCCTCGGCCGGCACCTTTCTTTATGTCTGTTTGAAACTGCCGTATCTGATGTTTTTTGGTGAATGCCGCGCCTCGGAAGAGACCATGGATAAGGCCGCTGATCCACCCTGGAATATGCAGCTGGCCATGGCCATTGGCGCTTTTTTCTGCATCTTTATCGGCAGCTATACGCCGTATCTCTACAATATGCTGCCCTATGCCAATAAATTTAATGCCTACACACCCATGCATATCTCCGAAACCATGCAGGTGGTAGCATTTACGGCCCTGGCCTTTTACCTGCTGCGTAAAAAAATACTGCCAACAGCGCAGATCAGTCTCGATCTGGACTGGTTTTATCGGATGGGCGGCCGGGGGTTCTTCTGGCTAGCCAAGGCACCCTGCCAGACCATTGATAATTGGGTGGGAGAGATTTACCGGGTTATCGGCCTTGTGCCTCTGATGATTACCGCCAAATTCTGGTCATGGTTTGACTGGCATGGTATTGACGGCGTAGTGGACGGCAGCGCCAAATCCGTCTATGGCACCGGCGGTGTGGTCAGGAAAGCGCAAACGACTTTACAATACAGTATATTCTGGGCAACGGCAATTTGCGGGGTCTTGCTGATGCTGTACGTCTTTACGTAACTAAAGGGATTGACTGAGATGGATTTTCTGATTTTAAATAAGGGCTTTCCCATTCTAAGCGTGCTCATCTTCCTGCCGCTGGCCGGGGCTGTTATTGCCCTGCTTTTGTCTAGCGATAACGCCGCCAGGATTTGGACCCTGATTATTACCACCCTGGAGGCCGTCATCTCCCTGCCGCTTTATGCCGGCTTCAACACCGCCACCTACAAGTATCAGTTTGGCGAACGCCTGGCCTGGATTCCGCAATGGAATATCCATTATACCCTGGGCGTTGACGGCATCAGCCTCCTGCTTGTCCTGCTGACCACCCTGATCATGCCCTTCTGTATTCTGGCCTCCTGGCGTTATATCGCCAAACGGGTCAAGGCCTTTATGATCTGTATGCTGATTCTGGAGACCACCATGATCGGCGTCTTTGTGGCGCTTGATTTTATCCTGTTTTATGTCATGTGGGAGGCGATGCTCATTCCCATGTATATGCTGATTGCCATCTGGGGCGGCCCCCGGAAAATATATGCCTCGGTAAAGTTTTTTATCTATACCATGGCCGGCTCGGCGATGCTGCTAGTTGCCATTATCGCCCTCTATCTGGCCAGCGCCCCCCATACCTTCAGTATTCCCATGCTCATGGGCCAAAATTATTCACCAACCTTGCAGACACTGGTATTTCTGGCCTTCTTTCTGGCCTTTGCCGTTAAAGTCCCCATGTTTCCCCTGCATACCTGGCTGCCGGCCGCCCATGTCGAAGCGCCAACGGCCGGCTCGGTGATCCTGGCCGGTGTCCTCCTGAAGATGGGAGCCTACGGCTTCCTGCGTTTTTGCCTGCCCATTACGCCACAGGCCACCATGACCTTCATGCCCTATGTCTTATGGCTGTCTATCGCCGGTATCCTTTACGGCGGCTTTACCGCTCTGGCGCAAAAAGACATGAAGAAATTAATTGCCTACTCCAGCGTTGGTCATATGGGTTTTATAACTTTGGGAATTTTTATGCTTAACAGCCGCGGGATGGAGGGCGCTATCTTGCAGATGCTGAACCATGGCATTACCACCGGAGCGCTTTTTCTCTGCGTGGGGATAATTTATGAGCGTAAACACAGCCGTGAATTATCCGTATCCACCGGGATTGGCAAGCACATGCCGGTTTTTGCAACCTTTTTTGCCATCTTTTCCTTATCGGCCTTCGCCTTTCCCGGTACCAACTCCTTTGTCGGGGAGTTTTTGGTGTTGGCCGGTGGTTTTGCCAGGCACAAGCTTATAACCGCTTTTGCCATTCCGGGGGTGATTCTGGCCGCCGCTTATATGCTGCGGATGCTACAGAAGGTGATTTGGGGCGGGGTCAATAATCCCTCCCACACGGGGCTGGTTGACTTGAATACCCGTGAAATCATCGTCCTGGCGCCCTTTTTGGTATTTGTCTTCTGGATAGGATTGGCACCGGCGCCTTTCTTAGCCGTTATACATAGTTCAGTGAACCATCTTCTTACCCAGGTGGGAACCCTTGGCGGCACATCGGCTGTCGCCCAGATTCTCCCCTGAGTGGTCAAACAGGTAACTATTCAGCGAGGGCTATAAATAAATTGCCCTCAACTAGGAGCCGTAACTGTTTAGATGTGCCCCAGGTTCGTTCGTTTCGGCCTCTGAGTCTGTACTCCCTGTACGTGAGGA
>JAADIV010000159.1:11079-15473 GCA_013151175.1 Deltaproteobacteria bacterium
AGATGGGGTGCAGCTGAATAGTTACTCAAACAGTAAGCAGGTTATTTATGAATATCATGCAATTTGCCCCCGAGCTTTTTCTCTTGTTAGGAGCGCTGATTATTTTTCTGTTCAGCCTCTTTGAGAATAGACGCGGTGTCCGTAATGCGGCCCTGGCCATAGGCTTGGGCGCGGTATTGCTGACTGCCGCCAGTCTTGGTCGGACGGGCTTGTTATTTATGGGGGCCTATAAGGTCGATCTGTTCTCGCAGTTGTTCAAGCTGCTCATTGCCTGCGGAATGGCAGCAGTCCTGATCTTCGGCCGGCGCCTGCCGGATATTGACCGCCGCTTACGGCCGGAGTATTACCTCTGCCTGATTCTTAGCAGTCTGGGCTTGATGATGCTCGTTTCTAGCGTTGATATGATAGCGATCTTTGTCTCCCTGGAGCTTGCTTCATTTGCCCTGTACCTTATGCTGCCCATGCGTGATGACCGGCAGGGCCGCCGCATCCAGATGGAAGCGGCGATAAAATATATGCTCCTGGGGGTGATGGCGACAGGTGTCATGCTCTTTGGCATGAGCTATATCTTTGGTCTGACCGGTACAACGAATCTGGCGGCTATTGCCCCAAAACTGCATAATCTCATGTCTGAACCTGCCGCTCTGGTGGGAATTGCCATGATTGTCTGTGTTTTCATGTTTAAACTGGCGGCGTTCCCATTTAATTTCTGGGTTGCGGATGCCTATGAAGGGGCCGCCAATGAGACCACGGCCTTTCTGGCGACAGTACCAAAATTAGCCGCTGTGGCTTTGTTGATCCGAGTTGTCAGTCTCATCTCACCGGTGCATGAATTAACCGCCTTCCTGGCTGTTATGGCGGTCTGTTCGATGTTCTACGGCAATTTATGCGCCCTGCGGCAAACGGATTTCAAGAGAATGATGGCCTTCTCGGCGATAGCCCACGCGGGCTTTGTTCTCCTTGGTATCTTAACCTTCCGGCAGGCGGGTTATGCCGCCGCGATGTATTATATTACCGGATATCTGGTGATGAATCTGGCCTGTTTCCTGGTGATATGCCAGGTGTCCAAGGCGGGCGAAAATGTCGCCATTGCCAGCCTGGCCGGGCTGTATAAGCGTTCTCCCCTCCTGGCACTCACCATGGGTATTAGTATGTTCGCCCTGGCGGGAATTCCGCCATTTGTGGGCTTTATGGGTGAGTTTATGCTGCTGGCCGGCGCTCTGCGGGCCGGCCACCTGACGGTGGTTATCCTCGGGGCGGTCAACTCCGCCATTGCCATCTATTATTATCTGTCGGTTGTCCGGGTAACCTATTGCCGCGCCCCTGAAAACGATGCGCCGCTCCAGGTGGATTTGGGCACCAGAGCCGTCAGTCTCATCTTAATTGCCACCATAATTATTATGGGGGTACTCCCCGGCTCATTTCTCTCCATCGCCGCCAACGCCCTGCACGGTATTTTATAGGGAAAGGACAGCGGCTCTTGCCTTTTACATAAACGCTTACAGTACCGCCGAATTTTCGCTAGGGCTGTATTCGGGGATAAAGTCGTGCAGAACCATCTTAATCCCCTTGGCATCATGGCGGTTAGCGCATTGTTTCAACCTCTCCAGGGGAACGACCAGATCATCGAGAACAATACTGTTACCGCGCAGAGTCATAATTTGTTCATGCGCCGTCCTGACAATCCCTTCACCTTCGGTAATTAACTCCTCGTGAAGTTTCTCGCCAGGGCGCAGTCCCGTGTATTTAATGGCAATTTCCGTGTCCGGTTCGCGGCCGCAGAGGCGAATCAAATCCCTGGCCATCTGGGCAATCCGGACGGGAGTACCCATCTTAAGCAGGAATATCTCGCCCCCTTTACCCATGGCCGCCGCTTGCAGGATAAGCTGCGCGGCCTCGTCAATTGACATGAAATAACGGTTAATATCAGGGTGCGTAACGGTAACCGGACCGCCCAACTCAATTTGGCGTTTAAATAAGGGCAGCACGGAGCCGGAGGAGCCTATCACGTTACCGAAACGGACGCCCATAAAGCGGGTTTTGCCCCTGCCTGCCGGGGTAGCTGCCGCCGCGTAGGCCTGCATAATTATCTCAGTCATCCGCTTGGTGGCGCCCATCACATTTGTGGGCCGCACAGCCTTGTCCGTGGAAACAACAATGAAACGCTCCACCGCGAATTCCCCGGCAATACGCATAAGCCGCCGCGAGGCAAAGATATTGTTATATACGCCCTCCCAGGGGTTTTTTTCAATCATGGGCACATGCTTGTAAGCCGCCGCGTGAAAGACAACCTGGGGATGATAGCGGCTAAAAATATCCCGCAGCAACTCACGATCCTGCACCTTTCCCAACACGGCGGTATAATTCTTGAAATTATGCTCATACAGAAGCTCCATTTCAATTTGATAGAGATTCTGCTCACCGGCATCAAAAAGGATAAGCCGGGCGGGTGCGAAGCGCAAAAGCTGGCGGCAAAGCTCTGAGCCAATGGAACCGCCGGCGCCGGTTATCATGACACAACGACCTCTGATGATTTCTGTGATCTGTTTTTGCCCTAAATGGACGGGCGGCCGCCCCAGTAAATCCCGGTATGAAACCTCTCTTATTCTTCTGATAGAGGTATTGTTATCAATCATTTCGCCCAGTCCGGGCATGGTCTTATATGGCAGGCCGCTGACGCGGCAAAGTTCAACGATCCGGTTCATCTGCGCTCGGTTTGCCGAGGGGATAGCGATAAGAATTTCCTTGGCATGGGTCTTGATGATCGTTTCATGCAGCTCGGACACACTTCCCAGAACCGGGATACCGTGAATATAATTGCCAATTTTACCGAGGTTATCATCGAGAAAACCCACCGCTCTGTATGGGAGGTTATGGTTGTCAATAATTTCCCTGGCTATCTTTTCCGCCGCGTCACCCGCCCCTATGATGAGCAGATTTTTCCTGAGCCGCTGCGATTTGGCCCGTCCCAAAGTGAAAATGGTGCCATTGGCGCGTTGATAGTAGATACGCAGCGCCAAGCGCAGCCCACCGATAAAGAACATGGAGAAAAGTCCGTCCATGAGAAATACCGAACGGGAAAATCCCGCGAAACGATTTAATACCACCAAAAAACAAATAGCAGAAATCGTGGTTACGGCAACAGCCTTGATGATATTAAGCAGATCGCTAATGCCGGTATAACGCCACATTCCCCGGTATAAACCTAGCAGGTAAAAGACAATCAGTTTGAAGGGCAGATAAAGGGGCAGCACCCGGCGGATATTATGCCACTCAGAGGCAATATGGCCGTCAAAACGCACCCAATAGGCCATAATATGCGCGGCGGACAGCAGCAGGGCATCAAGGACAATAATGACCCAAAAATTGAGTTTTTTATATTGGCACGGCATGGAAAAGACTTACTGCCAACTGCCGATAACAATTAGTAATTCAATTAACGTAAAACCGCTTGTCTTGTTAATTGATTTCCGGACATTTATAATATGTTTCCCTTGTTTTTTCATGTATTTGCTCCTGTGGTTTTCGTGTCTGCAAGGAAATTGAAACTTTTGTACCAAATCGAAGGCAGCAGTTAAATAAAGCTTCTTAAAATACATTATTCCCGCAGGAATAGAAACTCCTTAATCGGCTTTTAAGGCCCTTATCCGCCGGTATTTCCGCACGGCCCGGTTATGGGCCGCCAGGGTTTGGGAAAAAATATGGCGGCCGTTGCCCTGGGCGACAAAATAATAATAATTTGTCCCGGCGGGCTGCATAACTGCGGCAATGGCGGCCCGGCCAGGGCTGCAGATGGGGCCGGCCGGTAGGGCCGGCAGGGTATAGGTGTTGTAGGGAGACGGCGTTTTTAGATCCCGGCGGGACAGGGGCCGATCAAATTTTTGCAGACCATACATCACCGTGGGATCTGACTGCAGGCGCATATGCCGCCGCAGACGGCTGAGAAAGACCTGGGCGATTACAGGTCTCTCAACCACGTTCCCCGTTTCCTTCTCAACCATGGACGCCAAGATCAGGGCCTGCCCAGCGCTGAGACGCAACAGGCGTTTATGGCGCCCGGCTGGGGACGGTATCGTTGGATAATTTACAAAATGCTGCTGAGGCCCCAGTAAACCGCAGTCAATATCCAGACCAGCGTGAGTCTGGCGGCGGCATTCCTCGGCAAACACCCTGCCTGTACGCCGAACCATCATCGCCAGCATGGCGCGGATGTTGGCGCCCCTCTTAAAAAAATAGGTGTCGGGAAACAGATAGCCCTCCAATGTTTTGGCGTGCAGGCCAAATTCATTGATAAAGCCGGGATCACGAACCAGGGCCGCGACGGTTTTTACATCGGCGAGACCGGCCTGGGCAATGACCTGGGCCGTCTGGGTGAGATTAAGGCCCTCAGCGAT
>JAADIV010000104.1:0-1328 GCA_013151175.1 Deltaproteobacteria bacterium
GGGTGCCGGCGGGCAAGGCGCTGGCTGTTGACCGCCGGCTGTTTGCCACGGCTGTTACCGCGCGTCTGCGGGAACATCCCCTGATTACCATTGTTCACGAGGAGGTGGGGGAATTGCCCCCCGATTGCGGGCACGATCCGCAACAGCCGCTTATCCTGGCCACCGGCCCTTTGACTACTGCGGAACTTGCCTCCTCTCTGGCCGCGTTAACCGGCCGCCGGCATTTGGCTTTTTACGATGCCATTGCTCCCATTGTTGCTGTTGATTCCCTTGATCGCAGTGTTGTCTATCAGGCCTCCCGTTATGATGACGGCCCCGGTGATTATTTGAACTGCCCATTTGACCGGCGGCAATATGAAAAATTTATAACGGCCTTGCGGGAGGCCGAGCGGGTGCCTTTCCGGGAATTCGAAGAACCTGGCGCCGATGGTTCACCAAAAGAGCCTAAGTATTTTGAAGGCTGCCTGCCCATTGAGGTGATGTTGGAGCGCGGCGACAATACCCTACGTTTTGGCCCCATGAAGCCTGTTGGTCTGCCAGACCCGCGTACCGGTAGCGACCCTTACGCCGTGGTGCAGCTGCGTTTTGAAAATAGGGAGGGCAGCACCGCCAATATGGTCGGTTTTCAGACCAAGCTGAAGTATGGGGAACAAAAAAAGGTGTTTTCGTTGATTCCCGGACTGGAGCGGGCCGAATTTGTCCGTTTAGGCAGCGTGCATCGTAACACCTTTGTGCAGGCGCCTGAAATACTCAATCAATATCTACAGTTTAAGGATCGTCCCGGTCTGTTTCTGGCAGGCCAGATCAGCGGGGTGGAGGGCTATGTGGAGTCAACGGCCATGGGGCTGATTGCCGGCCATAACGCCGCCCGTCTGTCTCTGGGACGGCCCTTGACGGCCCCGCCCGAGGGGACGGCTCATGGCGCTCTGCTAGGTCATCTAACCAATAACGCGGCGCGGCATTTTCAGCCTTCCAATGTCAATTTTGGGCTTTTCCCGCCCCTGAATAAAAAACTTCCTAAAAGACAGAGAGGACAATATCGTGCGGAACTGGCACTTAACGCCCTGCAAAAATGGCGGAAAAATTATAATTGGCCGGATAGCGGCGCTTGAGTTGTTAGCCGCTCTCTGCTTCCTGATTGTGACCCCGTTGGCCCAAGGTGCCGCAACTCTGCAGCCGGTTGTTGATTATCAACTGGATGTGGCCTTTGATATTGCCGCGCAGATGGTTAAGGGCACAGCCCTGATTAATGTCCCGGCCCACAAAAATATGGTTGTCCTCTGTGAAGGGCTTACTGTTACCGATCTTGAAATTGACGGCCGGCCCCG
>JAADIV010000104.1:1341-12389 GCA_013151175.1 Deltaproteobacteria bacterium
GGCCGTTTGAGCCTGGCGCCGCAGGCCGCGCCGCAACATTTGATAATTCATTACCAAAAGGTGGTAAGGTCGATGGCTGCGGGGCTGATAAGTCCGCAGGGCATAGACCTTGCTGATGCCTGGTATCCGCAGGTTACGACTGCCAGCCTCTTCCATCTGCGGGCCGCGATTCCGGCTGATTTCGTGGCGGTGTCCGAGGCCGACAGTATTGAGACGGATTCTTGGCCGGGCGGTAAGACCGTGAGCTTTAATTTTTCCCGGCCCCTGGATTTTCTTCATTTTATCGCCGGGCCTTATGTGGTGCATAAAAAAGAATTCGGCGCTGGTAAGACTCTCTATACCTATTTTTTCAAGGAAGATGCTGCTCTGGCTGATTCCTATCTCGAAAAGGGTTTGGGCTATCTGCAACGCTATGAAAAGCTTATTGGTCCCTATCCCTACCAACGATTCAGTATTGTCGAAAATCGTCTGCCCACGGGCTATGCCATGCCCACCTTCACGCTGCTAGGCCAGGCCGTAGCCCGTCTGCCCTTCATCGTTGATACCTCCCTGGGCCATGAAATCCTCCACTCCTGGTTCGGCAATGCTATTGGCGTTGATTATAGTCAGGGAAACTGGTGTGAAGGCTTGACCACCTATCTGGCCGATCAGGCCTTTGCCGCGCAGCGGCATAAGGGGGCGCAGTACCGCAAGGGGCTGCTAGTTAAATATGCCAGTTATGTGCATGATGATTTGGGCGGCGCCGTGCGTGATTTTATCGGTGGCGAGGCGCGGCCCAATGCCGCGCGCCGGGCGGAACGGGCGGTGGGCTACGGCAAGACGGCCATGTTGTTTCATATGTTGCGCAAGAAGGTTGGTGATGAGGTGTTTTTTGCCGCCTTACGGAATTTTTATCAGCGGATGAATGGCCGGCATGCCAACTGGCAGGATATAGAGGCCAGTTTCACGGCCGCCGGGGCCGGGAAACTGGGCGGTTTTTTCAAACAGTGGTTGGATAGGCGGGATGTGCCGGATATCAAGGCTAAAAAGTTCAGCTTTTCTGAAGTGGATGGCCGGATGCAGCTCAAATTTACCCTTGTACAGGGTACCAAGAAACCCTACGATCTGGATGTCCCCATCGTCATTGAACAGGGCGGCGGCAATCTTCGCCAGGTTATTCATCTGGACGCCAAGAAAAAGGAGGTTGATATATCCATGGACAAATACCCCCGCCAATTGGTTATTGACCCCGATTATGATCTGATGCGTAAATTGGGTGATGATGAGATGCCGCCGGTCTGGTCGTGGTATGAGGGGGCGGCCAAAAAACTGGTGGTGGTCAAAAGCACGGACGAACATGGCATCTACGCGGCCTACATTACCAGTCTCAGGAGTGAGAAGGCCAAAATTACTACGCCTGACAAGGTTAGTGATAAGGACTTGGCCGCCGGAGCGCTAGTCTTTTTGGGCGCTTCTGATCATGTGGCTCGCGGGTTGTTTGCCAGTCCCGCCTATCCGGCTAGCGGTCTGACGGTGGATGTCCGCAAAAACCCATTAAATCCAGGGGCTCCCGCCGTTTTGATCCGGGCCGCCAATCAGGAGGAGCTGCGGGCCGGCCTCATAAAACTGCGCCATTACGGCAAGTATAGTTATCTCCATTTTGAGCAGGGGCATATCACGGCAAAACGGATTGCCAGGGGCGAGATGGGCCGGCGTTACGGTTTATTGACCGAACCCACCGGGGTGAAGGTGGAACAGACCCTTGATTTACCAAAAATTATCAACCAATTGCGGGATGACCGGGTTATCTATGCCGGTGAGTCCCATACCCGTTATGCCGATCATAAGCTGCAACTGCGGTTGATCAGGGGACTGGCCAATCGCGGCGTTGACCTGGCCATTGGCATGGAGATGTTCCCGGCTGCGGCCCAAACGGCCCTGAACGATTTTGTCGCCGGTAAGATTGACGAGGCCGCTTTTCTGCGGCAGAGCAAATATTTTAAGGTTTGGGGTTTTGATTACCGCCTTTATCAGGAAATTTTAAATTTTGCCAGGTACCGGAAAATCCCGGTCATTGGCCTTAACATCGACAGAGACAATGTCAGCAAGGTCTATAAGGATGGTGGTATTTCCGCCTTGTCTCCCGATGAAAAGGCGGAAATACCGTTGGATCGTGATCTCGATGTGCCGGGTTACCGGGATCGTATTCTTCGAGTTTATCAGATGCACGCCGGTCATGGTCATGGCAACGGGTTCCTGCAGGCCCAGGCCATTTGGGATGAGGTTATGGCCAAAAATATTGTGGATTATCTGACTGCCCATCCCGCTAAACATATGGTGGTTATCGCCGGCCTGGGCCATGTGATAAAAGATCAGGCCATCCCGCTCCGGGTTCAGCGCCGCATACGGGTAAAACAGGCGGTACTTGTAAATTCCACCGGCGGCGGGATAAACCCGGCGATTGCCGATTATGTAATCTTCAGCCCGGAGGCCGCTCTACCGCCCAGGGTATTGATGGGCATTATGATGGCCGTTGACAAGAAAGCAAAATCTGTCGGTATCGCCTCTGTAGCGCATCATAGCCCGGCCGCCAGGGCGGGGCTGCAAAAAGGCGATACCATTCTGACCCTTGATGATAAACCGGTGCATAGTGTGGCCGATGTAAAAATCATCATGCTAGGGAAGAAACATGGTGATAAATTGGCGGTTAGTATTGAACGGCATCATATGATTTTACCCAATGAAAAGATTGACATTAAGATGCAGTTATAACAGTCATAATCCGAGGCGCAAATGTCCATCCTTGACACGCCCGGCCACTTTTTGGCCGACCTGAAAAAGATAATCGCTCTGCATGGGTCATTTGGGCTAGATAATTATCCCATGACACCGGAATTGCGGCATTTTTTTAAGGAGTGCCGGCCCGGCAAACGGCATATCCCCAAGAAACCTGAGTCTCCTAAACCGACGCCTGCGGTCTCTTTAGAGGATGTGCGGCGGCAATTGGGAGATTGCTGCCGCTGCGCCCTGCATAAGGGGCGTGGCGCTATTCTCTTTGGCCGGGGTTCACAGGAGGCGGATCTTTTCATTGTCGGTGAATATCCCGATACCGTTGATGATGCCAACGGCGTTTTATGCAGCGGCCCGGCAGGAGATTTGTTGACCAAGATGCTTGCCGCCATCGGTCTTGATTTGGAGCGAGTCTATTTTACCAATATTGTCAAGTGCCGGGCCTCGGAGGAAAAATTACCCGCCAGAGATGAAATAGCCGCCTGCCTGCCGTTTTTAATGGCCCAGATTGAGGTGGTCTCGCCCAGGGTTATTTGTGCCATGGGGCCTCTGGCCGCCCAGGTTCTTCTCAAAAGCCGCCAACCGTTAGTACGATTACGGGGCCGGTTCCGCCAGCTTAATGGCATCCCCTTGTTGGCTACCTTTCATCCCTCTTATCTGCTCAGAAATTTTGAGATGAAAGAGGCCGCCTGGCAGGATTTGCAGGCAATTCATGGGCGTCTCACGTCCCCCGTCTCCTGATTATGAAACTGGCACAAAGAATATATCTCTATCTGGGCGGCATATTTATTTTGGCGATGACCATTTTTGGCGTCATCTCCTACCAGCGTGAGGTTAGGGAATTGGAGACGAGCAGCATTCATGACGTGGTTCTTCTGGGACGGGGATTCGCCGCTGCGGTTGGCATTGTCTGGCAGAGGGGTGGAGAGGCGCAGGCCCTGAAGACCATTGCGGAAGCCAATGATGATAAGTCCCGTATCCGGGTGCGTTGGGTTTGGCTTGATGATACCTCTATTCCGTGCTATTGCCCTGCGGTTTCTAGCCGGAATTTGCGGGGTTTGCGGAGCAGATCGTTTTTAATCAGGCGCGGCCGCCGGGTGGACGGGGTGGATGCCCTGTTTGCTTATTTCCCGGTGCATACCAACTCTTTCAGGCGCGGCGCTCTGGAGCTTTCAGAGTCTCTGGCTTCTCTGCACCGCCAAAGCCGGGTTAATGCCTGGCGCCTGTCCATGGCGGCGCTGCTCATTTTGATAGTGGTGGGTATTTTGATGCGCTATGTGGGGCTGCGCATGGTCGGTCAACGGATGCAGAAGCTAGTGAATTTTGCCCGCCAGATTGGTCGTGGCGATCTGCAAAAAAGGCTGCTGATAAGTGGCAAGGATGAGATTGCCGAATTATGCGCTGAGATGAATCAGATGGCAGCCCGGCTGCAAGAGGCGGAACAGAGGGCGGCGGCCGAGAATGTGGCTCGCATATCCGCTCTTGAGCAATTACGGCATACAGACAGGTTGGCAACTCTTGGCAAGCTCTCCTCCGGCATGGCCCATGAGCTTGGCACGCCGCTTAATGTGGTGTCAGGGCGGGCCAGGCTCATGGAGGACGGAGGACTTGAACAGGCGGAGATTGTTGAAAATGCCCGGATAATTCAACAGCAGACGACAAGAATGACCAAAATTATGCGGCAGATGCTTGATTACGCCCACCGCACCACGCCGCATAGAAACAGGGCCAATATACGGCAATTACTGGAGCAGGTTGTGGGTATGCTGCATGTCGGTTACTCGAAGGGGGCTGAAATTGAGTTTACCGGACTGGAAAAACCACCGGATATTTATGTTGATTATAGTCAGATACAACAGGTATTGATGAATCTGATGATGAATGGTTTACAGGCCATGCCCCATGGCGGTGTTTTGACCATTTCTTTGGCTGTGGGGGTCAACAACCCGCCGGATTCAGACCGCTATCGGCCTGCCGCCTACCTCTCTGTGGCCGTAATCGACAGCGGCCCCGGTATTGACGCGGAGTTATTGCCGCAGATATTTGAGCCTTTTTTCACCACCAAAGGGGTGGGTAAGGGTACCGGGCTGGGGCTTTCCATTGCCAGGGAGATTGTTCAGGAACACCGGGGCTGGATTCTGGCCCGCAATGTGGAGGGCCGGGGGGCCTGTTTTACAATATATCTGCCGGTGGAGGACGATGATGGCCAGTACGATTCTGATAGTTGATGACGATAAGGCCATGTGCGAGATGCTAGAGGCCGCTCTGTCCCGTAAAAATTTTGTCTGCCGTTGGTTTCTCCAAGCGGGTGAGGCCCTTGACTGTCTGCGTCAGGGTGTTGACGTTGCTCTGGTGGACATCAATATGCCGGGCATGAGCGGGATAGAATTTTGTGAACGGGCGGCCGCTAACCGTCCTGACGTACCGGTTATCATCATGACCGCCTTTGGCAGTCTGGAAACCGCCATTGCCGCCATGCGGGCCGGCGCCTATGATTTTGTCACTAAACCGGTGGAGCTTGAACTCCTGGTAATCGCCCTGCAACGGGCCATAGCGCATAGGGATTTACAGCAGCAGGTCAAAATTTTGTTACAAAGCGGTGACGCCAACGGCTTTGCCGGACTGATTGGCGAAAGCCAGACCATGGGGCGGTTTTTTGAACAGTTGCGCCGGGTCGCCCAGACCGATACCTCGGTTTTGATCTTTGGAGAATCTGGTGTGGGCAAGGAGCTGGCCGCCCAGGCCCTGCATGAAGAGGGCCGCCGCCATGACGCGCCTTTTGTGCCGATTAATTGTTCCGCCCTGCCTGAGAATCTGTTGGAGAGTGAGTTGTTTGGCCACAAACAGGGGGCCTTTACCGATGCCAAGAATGATCGGCGCGGTTTGTTTATGGAAGCCGACAGCGGCACCCTCTTTCTGGACGAGATTGGCGAAATTCCCATGGCTCTACAGCCAAAACTGCTGAGGGCTTTGGAGGAACGGCGGGTGCGGCCCGTGGGCGGCACCAGGGAAATTGGGTTTGATGTGCGGATTATTGCCGCTACGAATCGTGATCTTGAGACGGCTGTGGCGGAGGGACTTTTTCGTGAGGATCTCTATTATCGTCTCAATGTTATCCAGTTGGAAATTCCTCCTCTGCGGGCCAGGGGGGCGGATATTCTGCTATTGGCCCGCCATTTTATGAAAATTTTTGCTGCTAGCTCCGGCAGAGGGGAGTTAAGTCTTGCCGAGCCGGCTGCCCGTAAGCTCATTGCCTATTCCTGGCCGGGTAATGTCCGGGAACTGCGGAACGCCGTGGAGCGGGCTGTGGCCCTGGGCCGTTATGACCAACTGGTTCTGGAGGACTTCCCCGAGAAGATCTGGAATTATCAAAGTGAGCATATCCTTGTGGGGACGGCGGATCCCGCCGAATTGACTTCCATGGCCGAGGTAGAAAGGCGTTACATCACGCACGTTTTAAAGGCCGTGGGCAACAACCGCACCTTGGCGGCCCGAATCCTGAAACTGGATCGCAAGACCCTCTATCGCAAATTACAAAGCTACGATATGTAACTATTCAGCAGCACTCCGGTGGTTATTGTTACTTTTAGACATCACGCTGAATAGTTACTACGATACTACCATTTAAAACGCTCCGGCCAGATCCGGCATTTTTCGCTTAAAGACTACGCGTAATTTATATAGCAACTGGGCCTCCAACTGCCTGATTCTCTCACGGGAGACCTTAAAAATTTCGGCGATTGCCTGGAGGGTGAGCGGGGCATCGGTAAACAGCCGTTCGCGCAGAATGAAGCGCTCCCGCTCGCTCAATTTATCTTCAGCCGCCGCTAGCACTTGTTTTATCTGGTCTTTCAGCTCGTGTTTTGCGGCGATTTCCTCCGTTGCCGGGGCGGTGTCCGGGGTGATATTCTGCAGGGTCTGTTCGCTGTCGCCTCTAAGGGGCGCGTCAAAGGATAAGTCACTGAAATTTATGCGTTTGGCAGCATCGGTCACCTGGCTTTTCTTAACCTGCAGGCGTTGGGCCAACAACTCATCGTCCGGTTTGATGCCCTGTAATTCCAAAGACTTTATCTCCCTGTTCAGGTTGAAAAATAATTTTCGCATGGCCTCGGTGGTGCAAATTTTTACCACCCGCCAGTTATCAACAATGAATTTCAGGATATGAGCTCTGATCCAATAGGACGCGTAATAAGAAAATTTAATGCCTCTGTATGGATCGAACTTTTTAACCGCCCGCAACAGGCCGATATTCCCTTCCTGAACAAGATCAAGAAAATTATGAGACCAGTATTTTTTGTAGGACAGGGCAATCTTGACCACTAGCCGCAGATTACTCAATACCAGGAGGCGGCCAGCCTCCTGGTCATCTTCTTGTTGAAAACGGACGGCCAGGCTGTTGGCCTCCTCTCTGTCCAACACCTGGTACTGGCGAATTTCTTGGAGATACTTGTAAAGGTCAGGATTATACGTTGGCGGCATTTTCGCCGTATCCATGGATAGTAACGGGTATATCGGCGCATGATTTGTGCTGTATTTTCCTTTGTCAAATTGTCTGGTGGCTGCGAGCATAGATTCCTCCAATTGTTTTAGATTACCCGGTTGCGGGAGATTATATACTATGACAGAGCAATTCCCGTGCCATGGAGGATGTTTTTGGATGGTTAATAGGTAACACCTTGAATTTATGTGATTTATTTGGAGGTGGTGTGGGGTCACACTGAACGGTTGTCTGTGGCATTTTGCCTCGCCGTGGCATTGTGCCGCAATAGGGAAGGGGGCAGGTTGATATCTGATCTTGTCCCCCGAATATTATCCACCTCGCCAGTTCAGCTATTAAATTCTTGCTTTCCTGACGCGCCTCGGTACCGCCTGTACTTTGGTAATGGCCGCCAACCCACGCGAGAATCTGGCCAGGTTTTTGTCGATACAGGCCCGGAGTTCTATGGTTTGCTTTTGCGGGACTTCACATTGGTCAAAAACGGTTTCCCAGTCGGCGATCCTGTCTATCACATCTCCAAAGATTGAGCGGCACAGGTGGGCGGAAAGTCCCATTTTGCGGCCTTCCTGAATCACATCTTCAAAACCGATCTGCTCATGCCTGCCATTAACTTTTAACAGATGAAAGGTCTGATAAATGTTGGGAACGATATCGTATGCCGGAGAAAGCCGCCAACCGGTTTTTGTCCTGAGCATGGAAAAGTTTTGCAAATGACCGTCAGCGTTGTTGAGAGCCACATTAACGATCATCTGGCTGAAAAGATTTTCAATGTCCTGGCCTGCGACTACCGAAAAACGCCGCAGAATCTCCGCCAGGGCATTGTATGATACCTCGGTAGGGTCATCTCTGTTAAGCAAGGCCCGAAAGCTCAACATAGCGTTTCTTCCTTGCCTGGTTATGTCAAAGCGTTTCACCAGAAGAATTTGTCTGTCAGCAGTAACGATTCGTTTGTGATGAGCGGTCGGGATCAAGGCCTTTTTTGCCAAGGTCAGGCCTGCGTCCTCAAGCAAGGTCGTCAACTGCGGGTTTTCCTTGATACTGCACGGCTTGGCGATCCATTTTCCCCCAGCCATGGAAACAATCATCTTGGGCTGCGCCCCGCCTGCGGACGAACCGCACGCGAGGAGGTAGCGCAGGTTCCTGGCTTCGGCTTCCTTGAGACTGCTTTTCTCAAAGCGCCTCACTTCGCCAAGAACCGTTTTAATCAGGTCAAATTCAATGGATTGATCCTGATGCGGGCCGTTGAAGCTTATGGCTCCAAGCCCGGAGCCGTTCAGGATTTCCAACAGGCCTGCAGCGGTGAGTTCGGCTAATGATTTGCCGCCTTTTGCCGCCAAAAGCCGCAACCCCCAAGAGTCCGGCAGACAATCTGCAAAAGCCCTTAACATCCCCACGCCCGGCGTAGTAGCAAAAGTCTTACCGGCCAAGGGCAGGTTGACCGGATCAAGAGCAAAACCATTCTCAAGGAACCCCGGCGAATATTTAAAAAAAGCCTGCTGCCGATTGGTTTGTTGGCGCACAGCCAAAAGATCGCCTGCCAACAAAGTTTTGCCTGCCGGAGTCTGGGCAAAGACTTTTAAAAGAATGTCGTTCATTGGGAAAGGTTTCTCCTTTAAAAGCTTTTAACGCCGCCGAACCCTCTGCCGTTCTTTAGCCTTTTTCTGACGGGCAAAGGCTGCAAACGGATCATCGACAACCATAAAGGCTTCACTGAACTGCTCAAGGCAGCCCATAACAGACGCGGCCCGGAGCCAGCGGTCAATAGAAACCGTGGCGGCGCCGTTCTCCATTGCCGACAAGGTGTTTCTGGAAACGCCTAGCCGCCGGCAAAATTCCGCCTGTGTCTCGTTTCTGGCGATTCTTTCGGCCCGGAGAACCTGACCCATTGCCCGGAGAGCAGCGGTTTCTTTATCTGTGAGGTAAGTTGTCATGGTTTCAATATAATTTTCGTTGTTTTTTATGTCAAGTATTTTGGAAAATAAAACCAAGAATCTTGGTAATGACGCTTGTACCAGGCATTAACTTTGAGACTGACTAAAAAACAATTTGAAATTCCGGTCGTCCTGCGGACTCCCTCCATTTCATATTTTGCATAATGCAGCAAGAGGAGCGGCGATTCTTATGTCATCCTATTTTTTTATCAAATGTTCAGGGTGGTCAAAATTGGGTTAGCACGGGTTGGCCAATTTTAGGTTGTCATTTCGAAAGAGCTGCCCTAAATAATTGTTCCATGGTCTTTTGACTTTTGCATGATTATGGTTTACAGTAAGTTACAGAAAACACAACCTTATGTAAACTTAAATAACATTATGCAACCAATTAAGATTTTAACTCAGACCTTGGCTCGTTTTGCGGATGATGAACATTATCTGTTCTCGTTTGCGGATTTGAAGGCCGCATTGCCGGATCATAGCCGCAGCGCCTTTAAGGCTTTAATGTTCAGGGCGGTAAAGGATGGATTACTCAAGCGTGTATGTCGCGGTTTGTATTTATATCCAGGGGCAAATTATGCCGGGGGGCTGGAGTTGTTTCATGCAGCAGCCAAACTACGCGCCGGTGCCTTTAATTATATTAGTTTGGAGACGGCCCTAAGTGATGCGGGGGTAATCTCCCAGATTCCTATAAATTGGATTACGCTTATGTCCTCGGGGCGTAGTAACATTGTTGATTGCCACGAGTATGGGCATATTGAGTTTATTCATACCAAGAAGCGCCCAACCAACCTTTCCCAAGATATTTCCTATGACCCGATCAGCCATTTATGGCGTGCTTCTGTCGATCTGGCAATAAGGGATATGCGGAGTACCAAGCGAAGCACCATGGATTTAATTGACTGGAGTGAAGTTAAATGAATTTATTTAACCAAATGATTGCGCGGATAATGAAAATAAATTCCGAACTTACACCCTTAAGGGTTGTCGTTGAAAAAGAAATTCTTCACCATGACATACTTCGTGAATTGTCCGGCGCGGGTTTTCTTGACAACTTAACTTTTATTGGCGGTACTTGCTTACGGGCTTGTTATGGCTCCAAAAGGCTTAGTGAGGACTTGGATTTTACCGGTGGCGCAGCTTTCAAACGCGAAACTTTGAATAACCTGGCAGGCATCCTTATCAAAAGATTAGAGGCAAAATATGGCTTAAAAGTTGCCGTGAAAGAACCGCAGAGGGAAACAGGTAATGTCGATACATGGAGATTAAAAGTAATTACCCGGCCTGAGCTGAATTCTTTTCCAGCTCAAAAAATTAATATTGATATTTGTACTGTAACCAGCCATGAACGCCGTCCCATGATGCTTCGCAATCATTATGGCATTGATTTGGGAACTGGCAGCTTGTTAATTCAGGCACAGAGCCGCGAAGAGATATTAGCCGACAAACTTATTGCCTTTGCTTTAAGGGCCAACCGGCTTAAAAATCGTGACCTTTGGGATATTGTTTGGCTTAAGCGCCAGGGTGTTGATTTGCCCCTGGATTTGATCTCAAAGAAGTTTTTAGAGCGTAAGTATAGCAGGGCTGAATTCCTATCTTTGTTAAATGAACGAAAGACCATGCTGCAAAATGATCCCTTATTACGAGTGAGCTTTGTTGAGGAAATGAAGCGATTTTTGCCTGGGAGCATCGTAGCCGAAACGATTGAGAATAAAGAGTTTTGGAATTATCTCACCAATATTGTCTGTATGGAAAGTGAGCGTATAGAGAAAGAGTTGATGCTCCCGTAAAAAGTCGAGCATCACTCAAAGATGGCTAAGTCAAAAAGTTCGATATACAAGGCGTGGTGG
>JAADIV010000020.1 GCA_013151175.1 Deltaproteobacteria bacterium
CCTACGGCCCCGGTTCATAATATGATGCCAGGCGTCAGGATATTCTATTCGTAACGGTCTGCTCATGACTGCTGACATTAATACAAGAAACAATAAAGGTCAAGATGAGATTTGACCCCTTGACCTTGACCCCTTGACCTGACCTGTGACCTGTACGAGGATAAGTTGAACGTTAGCCATCCAACGATCGGCAAATCATGGCGGCGCAACTGGGAACGAATCACCCCACAGTTCTCATATCCACCCGAAATCCGTAAGGCGATCTATACGACCAATGCCTATTAGAAACTGGAAAGCAGCACTAAATCAATTTAGCATCATATTTGAAAATAGAATGCCGACAATATAACCGATATGCCGTTTACACAAAATATTTTATACCCTCAGGTGCCCCGCTGCCATTCACCATTCTTGTTAAGCCGCTCAACGTATCCCTGATACTATCCACCTGGGCATTCATTTCCTCGGCGGCGCTAGCAGATTCCTCGGAGTTGGCAGCAATCTGCTGCACGGCCTGGTCCAACTGGGTGATGGCCTGATTTACCTGGCTAACCCCGGTGGTTTGTTCGTTGGAGGCAATGGCCACCTCCTTGATTAACTGGCCGATCTTGCTAGAGTGTTCATTCACCTTGACAAAGGCCTTACTGGTATCCTCGACAATGACGTTGCCCCGGCCTACTTTCTCTACGGTACCCTCAATCAATGCCGCTGTATTTTTGGCAGCATCGGCTGAGCGCATGGCCAAATTACGTACCTCCTCGGCAACTACAGCAAATCCGGCTCCGGCTTCTCCGGCCCTGGCCGCCTCTACTGCGGCATTTAAGGCCAGAAGATTTGTTTGAAAGGCGATTTCATCAATGGTTTTAATGATCTTTGATGTCTCATTGCTAGCCGTGGAAATTTCGGTCATTGAAGCGGTGAGTTCCTGCATGGCCGAGTTGGCCTGACTGATAACCTGGAGGGTTTCCGTCATCAACTGGTCGGCCTGAGATGAGTTATCGTTATTCTGCCTGGTCATGGAGGACATCTCCTCCATGGAGGCGGATGTCTCTTCCAGGGCGGCGGCCTGTTCACTGGAGTTATCGGCTAGCATTTGACTGCCTGCCCGTTGCCACCTGTTGGGCGGCGCTGCCCACCTGATCCGCTCCCTCCTGTAACTCGTGAATTGCCAGATCAATGGGCTTGGCAATGGAGCGGCCCAGGAAAAAGGCCAATAAAATACCGGTTATAATACCTGCCATCCCAATGGTCATAGAAATAGCGCTGTTTCTGACGGCATCTGCTTTAACCTCTTTCTGCCGCTTAGCGGCGTTAGAGGACTGCTCAGCTAAAACACTATCGACAAGGGGGCCGAGTTTACGGTTGGTGCTGTTAATTTTGTTCACTGCATCGGTGTTCTCTTTACGGCCTGTCTGCCAACTCTGCACCACTATTTTCAGATTTTCATTGAATGTCTGCAGTAATTGCTGCATCTGCCCGGCCTGACCGGCCAGTTGGCTGTTGTGATCAGCTGCGGCCAAATCAGCCAGTTTCTGGATAGAATTTGCGCTAGCCGCGCGGAGGGTCTTCTGCCGGGTCAGAGAATCAGGTTCGTGGTACAAGAGAAATTCCTTAACACTCCGGTCATAATCCATGGTGGCGGCATCAATTTCATGGCCAATCAGAGTGGCCGCTACATCCCCTTCCAGAAGGTTTTTAAAATTATTGGACACCTGATTGATGCTGAGCTGATAACTGATAATTACTATTGTGGACAGAATAAGAATGACACCAAAACCCCCGTAAATTCTGCTGCACAGCCCCATATTTCTAAACATAATTGCCTCCCGTAAATTTGATAAAATTTACCCTGACCCCAATAAACAGAAAAATTGCGGAATCAGAACCATATTCAGCCCCCATTGAGAGATACTGGTGTTTAATGGCAATAGTTCTTTATTGACAAAAAAAATGGGCGCGAACTCCATTCATGCCCTATCTGAGGTACCGCCAAGCACCCGCCAAAGAAACACAAACAGAAGACGCGCCCAAGTGGGCGCGTTTCCGTCAGCATCATTCCTTCGGCTAAAAAATTGGCGGTTTTCAGATAGGAAGATTCTGCGTAAACACAAAACTCAAAACTTTATTAAAAAATAGCTATGTTCTCCTACATAGGATTTCCTCCACAGAGATTTTTAAGCATTATTAATGTATTGCTCAATTACTCTCACAAATAATCTGACAAGTGTCAATGAAGATGTTTATTAAAACAGGTCAGATAGGGGGTCAAGATAGGGGGTCAAGTCTCATTTTGGCCTTTATTATTGTTTCTAGCCTCGGAAGCTAATTCGCCTGCTCTCTTGCCCTGCTTGTTTCCCTGAGAGTACGAGTGGCCGTTGAACTCAGCAATGATTTTTTGATTATCTCGATCTTCTTTTGGACCTTTTTGTTCTTAACCAGTCTCTTCTTTACTCGTTCAACTGCGCTGCCGGCCGGGCTGTATCCGGTCATCCCGAATTCCCTGCCAAGTTCCATAAGGGTATCATGGCGCAGCGTCCGGCAGAGATAGATCGCAACATTTCTTGGTTCATTTATTCTGCCGCGTTGAGCTGTTAGTATATCTTTCTCTTCTACTCCATAAGCCTGGCAGACCTCTTTTTTTATTTTCTCCATGTCAGGGGCGAGTTGTATAGACACCATTCAAATGCCGCATGAAACGAGACAAATTACCCAACGGAGTCTGAGCCAGAATATGATAATGTGTGGTCATCTGGCAATACGCACAGACACGAACACCCCAGAGCGCCGCTGCTTCCCTGAGCAAGGAGATAAAGATCTTACGTTCTTCTTCTCCCGCAAATATGTTTTCACCCCTACGGCCCCGGTTCATAATATGATACTAGGCACCAGGGTATTCTATTCGTAACGGTCTGTTCATGACTGCTGACATTAGTACAAGAAATAATAAAGGTCAAGATGAGATTTGACCCCTTTTTTTGTACTAAAAGAGAGGGGGCTATTATGAGTACCGTAAGCTTAAGATTACCTAATTTCCTTCATAAAGAAGTAAAAGAAATATCAAAAGAAGAAGGTATTTCTATCAACCAATTTATATCGACAGCTCTTGCTGAGAAAATGTCAGCATTGAGAACTCAGGAATATCTTGAAAGTCGCGCATTAAGAGGTAATAGAGATAAGTTTGACCATGCTTTATCAAAAATTGGTCAAAACAATCCGCTAGACGAAAATGATGTGGCAATTAAGAAGCAGAAACAGGGGACAGACCACGCTTGAATTCAGAAGCAAAGCGGCAGAGATCGCCGAACAAGTATGTTTGTTCAAGGACACGCATTTCGTTGGCGATTTTTTGTACCTAATATTAGGCGTAACGCCACCGTCCCTGATTAAAGTTCTTCTTTTTCCTGCTTTATGGGACAACTGCCGTTTTTGAAAAATTCATAATAGAGCAGCGGCACAATCACCAGAGTCAGCCCGGTGGCGACAATTGCCCCAGACATCATGGCAACGCCCAGACCCTGAAAAATTGGATCAAAGAGCATGACAATAGAGCCTACCACCACCGCTGCCGCCGTCAGGACAATAGGCCGCAGCCGGACAGCTCCAGCTTTGATGAGAGCGGGGGCCAATTGTCCGCATTCAACCCAGTCCATATGAATGAAGTCAACTAGCAGGATGGAGTTTCTGACGACAATACCAGACAAGGCGATAAAGCCAATCATTGAGGTGGCGGTAAAAAAGACGCCAAACAACCAATGAGCCGGCAGGATGCCCACTAGCGTGAGAGGAATCGGCGCCATAATCACCAACGGTACCGTAAAACTCTTGAACCAGGCCACCACCAGGATATAAATAATCACCATGACGGCGGCGAAGGCAATGCCGAGATCGCGAAATACCTCGTAGGTGATCTGCCATGCCCCGCCCCATTTAACGGAATAGCGTTTCGTCAATGGCGGTTGCTTGGTAAAATATTGTCTGAGGTGATAGCCTTCCGGCAGCCGCAGTTTAGCAATTCTGTCTTTCATCTGCAAAATGGCATAAACTGGACTTTCCTTGGCCCCTGCCACATTACCAAGGACGTAGGTTACCCGTTTTAAATTTTTATGGTAAATGGGCTGTTCAGCGGGGCGCCGTTCTACCTTAACGAGAGAGGTCAGGGGCACCATAACTCCACTTCTGTCAGGCAGACTGATATTTTTCAGGCTCGCCAGAGATGATCTGACCGCCAGAGGCATACGCAGCAAAATATTAACAGGTTCCCTTTCCCTTTTGTCATGCAGCAAGCCGGCTGACATGCCATTTACCGCAATCCTGAGGGTCTTGGCGATAGCCGCCGGGCTGATGCCGTACAGTACCGCCTTTTCCTTGTCAACGACGAAGACGAACTTATCGTGACTGTCTTGGACATACCAGTCAACGTCGACAACACCGGGGGTGGTGGCGAATATATGTTTGACCTGAGCGGCAATCTGCCGTTGGCGCTGCAGGTTCGGGCCATATATCTCGGCGACCAGAGGGCTGAGCACCGGCGGTCCTGGAGGTATCTCCACCACCTTAATGCGGGCATGAAAGGCAGCGGCAATTTTTGTCAATGACGGCCTGATCCGCTTGGCAATTTCGTGGCTCTGTTCCTTTCTTTTCCCTTTGGCAACCAAATTTACCTGTATATCCGCCAGATTGCTGCTGTGACGCAGGAAATAATGACGAACCAGACCGTTGAAATTATAGGGGGCGGAGGTGCCGATATAGGACTCGAAGTCGGTTACCTCGGGTACGGTTTTCAGGTAGTCGGCAAGTTTTCTCGTCAAATCGGCGGTACCCTCCAGACTGGTACCTTCCGGCATATTAATCACCACCTGGAGTTCGCTTTTGTTATCAAAGGGAAGCATTTTCAAGGTTACCTTATCCAGAGGCACCAACATAATGACCAGGATCAGCATAATAAAAATGCTACCTAACGCCAGGTATCTTTTCCAACGGCTTTGGAGAAGCGGCCCGATGATTCTGGCATAAAGGTGGTAAATCTTAGTGTCTTCCTCTTTGGTGACCGTACCCTTTTTAGAGCGAACATTTTTAAGTACCTTATAACTGAGCCAGGGGGTGACGATAAAGGCCACCATAAGGGAAATAAGCATGGCTGTAGAGGCATTCACCGGGATAGGCCGCATATAAGGCCCCATCAATCCGGAAACAAAGGCCATGGGTAATAAGGCGGCGATAACAGCGAAGGTGGCAAGGATAGTAGGGCTGCCGACCTCGTCAACCGCCAGGATGGCGGTCAGGACACTAACTTTGTGCATCTGAAAGTGGCGATAGATATTTTCCACCACCACAATTGCGTCATCAACCAGAATACCAATTGAAAAAATAAGGGCGAACAGCGTAACCCGGTTCAGGGTATAGCCGTAGAGATAACTGGCCAAGAGGGTTAGGGCCAGAGTAACGGGTACGGCCACCGCTACCACCAGTGACTCCCGCCAGCCCAACGCCAGGGCGATAAGCAGGGTTACCGAAATTGTGGCAATCAGCAAGTGCTCCAGAAGATTATCGGATTTATCGTTGGCAGTCTTGCCGTAATCCCTGGTAACGGTTACCTGCACATCGTCCGGCAGCAGGGTTCCTTGCCAGGACTTCACCTTGGCAATGGCATCTCTGGCGATAACAGTGGCGTTGGCGCCTCTCTTCTTACTGAGGGCGATGGTCACCGCCGCGTGCATACCGGGAGTGGCTGGCACACCTTTCTGGGCTGCCGCCGGGCCGGAACCCATGAAGACATAACTGGCCGGTTCAGCGGGGCCGTCGGTCAGCGTTGCCACATCGTTGAGATACACCGGTTTGCCGGCGGCCACAGCCACCACCACCTTTTTAATGTCCTGCAAGTCGGTGAAAAAACTGCCGGTCTCGAGAAGAAACTCTTTGTCTCCGGCTGAGAATGTTCCAGACGGCAGCTTTGTATTTGATCTTTGCAGGCTGCCCATGATCTGGAGCGCCGAGAGGGGATAGGCTCGCAGTTTCAGGGGATTAAGTGTAATCCTTACCTGGCGGCGCAAGCCCCCGGTTACTGCGACCTGGGCCACGTCATGGCCTCTTTTCAACCGATTGGCCAGTTCATCGGCCATGCGGCGCAGCTCATAACTGCTGTATTTGTTTTGGGGATTCCAGAGGGTAAGGGCCAGAATGGGCACACTGTAGATGGAGCGGGGCTTGATGAGAGGCCGGGAGACACCGGGCGGAATTTCGTCATAATGGCTCATGAGCTTGCTGTAAACCTTGACGAGGCTCTTGCCCATGTCCTCGCCCACCTTAAAACGGAGGATCGTCAGATTCATGCCCGGCTTAGCGATGGAATAAACGTACTTCACCCCTTTTATTTCCCAGAGCAGCTTTTCCACCGGGGTGGAGACGCGCGTCTCCACTTCGGCGGCTGTGGCCCCCGGGTAGGAAAGCATAACATCAATCATCGGCACATTAATTTGCGGATCCTCTTCCCGGGGGGTTACCAGGACAGCGTAAACGCCCAGCAACACCGCCGCGATCACTAGCAAGGGGGTAAGCTTAGACTTAATAAAGGCCTTGGCAATACTGCCCGAGATGCCCATACTTGTCATGACCGTTTCTCCATTTGCAGAATCCCGCCGTCTACGGCTCGATTCGTGCCTTTGACAATCACCCGCTCATTCTCCTTGAGACCGGATAGAACTTCAACGCCTGCTGCGGATGTTCTGCCCGTCCGGATAAGGCGATAGGTAACTACACCTTGCGCGTCAACCTCATAGACCCCGGTGAGTTGGCCTCTGTGGACAATGGCTGTGAGGGGAACCACCAGTGATTGCCGGCTGCCGTTTGGCACATATATCCGGGCAAAAAGGCCGCTGCTTAAATCATGCGCCTTGATTCTTATTTTGACCAATAAGGCGCGGGAACGTGGATCAACCGCCTTGACAATAGTTGTAATAACTCCGGTCAGCCGTTTTTCCTGCGCGGGAATTTCCACTCCCACCGGCATATTTTTACGCAGTAATTTTGCTCTGTTCTCATCCACCTTAACATCTATGTGAAAAGGTCCATTTTTATCAATAGTCAGAAGTGGCTGGCCAGGGGCCGCCATGCTGCCTTCCTCCACCATTTTTTTGACAATTACGCCGCTGACGGGGGCATGTATCGAGGCAAAGCCAAGCACAATACGGGCTTGAGCCAGACCGGCCTTCGCCTGGGTTACGGCCTTGGCCGCCATTTTATGTTGCAGTCCGGCTACCTGCATTTTGGTTTTGATCTCAGCAATTTCCTGGCCGGAAATGGCCTTCTCGTCAAAAAGCTTCTTGTAGCGCTGATAGGTGAGTTTGGCTAGCTTACGGTGCTGATCCGCAGTTGCCAGACCTTGCCGTGCTTCACCGAGAGCCGCTGCGGCTGCGGCTCTCTGCTGCCTGAATTGGCGATTGTCTATGGAAACCAATAACTGACCGGCCTTGATAACTTCACCTTCTTTGCACATTACCTTAGTAACCACGCCCATAATTCTAGCGGCTATTGTTACTGTGGCATTGGCTTTGACGGTGCCAACGGTTTCATAAAAAATCGGTACCCGCATGCGGCGAACTTTGGCAGTCAGTACCTTATTTATTACCGGTCTTTTGACCTGAACCTTATTTGAGCCGCTCTGTTCTTTGCACCCTGTCAGCGCGAAGATAAGCAGCAGTATGGTGGCTATTTTTTTTATGGTCATTTTTTCGCTCCTGCGGATTTGCTGTGGGCATGAAGGTCGTTAAGAATCATACCGCTTTCATAACTCAAAGTCAGGATGGCTAGCTGCCGCTCATTTTGCCGCGCTACCAGGTTGGCTCGGGACTGGTCAAGGCTGATCTGAGAGTCGAGAAGATCAACTACGGGGGACAGAGAATTTTTATAACGAAGATTAACCAACCGTTGTCCCTCGGTGGCAGATTTAAGCGCCTCTTTAGCTAGCTCAACATTGTGTGTGGTTTCGTTAACCGTCTCGTAGGCCTGAAAAACCTGGAAGGAAACCGCTTTCCTAAGTCCGGCAAGATATTTTGCCGCCGCCTGAAGTTGGTGAATGGCCTTGGCTTTTGCAGAGGACTGGCGGTGGCCGTCAAATAGATTCCATTTCAATTCGGCTCCCAACTGCCAACTATCACCTTCAGAGCCAAAGGGTTTGTTGTGGTCGTTCATCTGGTAGGAACTGCTGACCCCAAATACCGGCAGCAGTCCGGCTGTGGCCAGGCGGAGATTGTTCCTGGCATTTTTATAGCGCAGCTCCATGGCCTTGACATCCTGGCGTTGGGCCGCGTTATTTTGGTATTCACCGATAGGCCGCAAGAGAACCGGAAAGTCGTCCTTTCCCACGGTAACCGGTGTTGTGAGACCTAAAAGAAGACCAAGCGCCCGACTGACGACCTTATAATTTTTGGCGGCCGTAGTCTCAATTTGCTGCATATTCTTCACCGCCGTGGTGGCCCGCAGGATATCCGAATAAAGCCCGATGTTATTTTTATAACGCAGTTTTGCCAGCCGCAGATGTTCCTGGGCATCCTTTACACCCTGTTGGGCAACCTTGATATATTCCAGGGCGGTTTTGGCCTGCAGGTAGCTGGTGACTACCTGTAAAGCTATTGTCTCTTGCCGGCGTTGGAGATCTTTACTGGCGGCTTTATAGGCAATTTTGCTCATTTCAAGGCCAAGCTTGGCCTGGGGGGCGAAAAGTGGCATGGACAGTCCGATAGACGATTGAAAGTCACTTACCGGATTTGGCGCGTTTAATGAGGGCAGGGCAAAATCCTGGGCGGTAAAGCGTTGTTGGTTCAGCTTTGCCATAAAGCCGTAGGTGGGGTTATTGGTGCGCATATAACGCTCGCGGACGTTAATATGGGGCAACAGATTGCTTCGCGCCATACCGATCCCGGCCCGGCTAGCTGCCACTTCCTGTTCACCGGCCAACAATTGATCGTTGCCCTTCAGGGCCATTTTTACGGCCTGGGGCATGGTTAGAACCAGTGCGGTTGCCGGGTCTTTGGGATTTGTGGCCGGGCGGGCGGCCTGACATGAAAAAGAAAGCAGAAGAATGAAAAAAATCGTTGGGACGCCCGCTACTATCCAGCGCCGGTATTTACCATTGGTCATCGGTGCAACTCCTTCTATTTTCCCGTTTGGCGACACGCGCGGTTGGTAAAAAAACGCCCTATATGCCACCGGGATATGGTACACATTATATACAACGCGGGATTTATAACAACTACAAAGGCAAGATGTCAACTCAAAAAAAAGGGGAAAGGAGTGTCACTATTCAGCGTGATGCCTAAAAGTAACGATAATCACAAAGCGTAACTGTTCAGCAGTACTCTAGCGCGGAGTCTTCGCTTACTTTAGGACTTCGAAGCATACTTTGGTATTCGAGAAGGCCTAGAGGTAAGCGAAGACTCCGAGATGGGATGCTGCTGAAAACCACGCTCACTTGCCCGCCGTGAATCTACTGATTGATCCATAAAATCGAATAAATAGTTTTATTTTTATCGGTAACTATGTATAGAATAAAAAAGTAAAGTAAAGTATATGTCGTTTCGGCAAACGAGAGAGGAAGCGTTACAAAAAAAATAAGGGGAGGATGCTTTATGGTTAAAGAAAAAAAGATGGTTGGCATACTGTTTTTAGCAGGATTTTTCTTTGCCGTTTTTTCCCTTAATTTTATAAGTGGCCCTAGCGCCGTTAATGCAGCTACCGGAAAAATAATAGTAGGTAACAAAAAATGCATCGATTGCCACGGCAAAATGAGAAAGGACAAGTACGTCCATGGAGTTGTTGCCGTGGCTCAATGTACAATATGCCATGTCAAGACGGGAGAACACACATTTAAACCGCTGCCGAGACAGATCTCAATCCTTTGTTTCAGGTGCCACGACAAAAGTCATTTCGTAAGCAAGAAGTATGTTCATTTTGTCGTCAAGCTCGGCTTGTGTACTCAATGCCATAACCCGCACCATTCTAAACACAAATTCTTGCTGCGGAAAAAGCAACCGGACCTCTGTTTTAAATGCCACGGCAGAAAGATGGTGGCCAACAAGAAGTTTATCCATGGGCCGGTTGCGTTTGGCAAATGTACAATATGTCACAATCCTCATCAGAGCAACTTTCCGAAAATGTTGATGGCCAAAGGCAACAATGTATGCTTTACCTGCCACACGGACAAGGCAGTTGGTATCAAGACGGCCAAATTTGTTCATAAGCCGGTAAAACAAAGCTGTGTCAATTGTCACAGTCCTCATGCAACTAACTATAGGTACCAACTCATAGCAGATGGTAGCAAGACTTTGTGTTTGAAGTGTCATACAAAGAAGAAGAAGTGGATAGCCAAGGTAAAGACAAAACATGGCGCCCTGGCAACTAAAAAAGGATGCCTTGCCTGCCATGATCCGCATTACTCCGACTATCCCTATCAACTTAGGAAACAACCCATGACGCTCTGCCTCGGCTGTCATGACAAACGTATCAAGGCTACAGATGGGACGATGCTTCCTAATATGAAAGAATACTTTGCCAATAATAAAGACCGGCACGGCCCGATAAAACAGAAAGATTGCACGGCCTGTCATAATCCGCACGGTTCGAATAACTTCAGGATACTCAGAAGATACTTCCCGCCTACCTTCTACGCGCCTTTTGCCGTCAAAAACTATGCGCTCTGTTTTATGTGTCATGAAAAAACACTTGTTCTTAACCCTAAGACTACGACGCTGACCGGTTTCAGAAATGGCAGCCAAAACCTTCACTATGTCCATGTCAACAGGCACAAGGGACGCACATGCATAGCATGTCATGAGCCGCATGCAACCAACAACCCATTCCATATAAGGAATTCGGTGCCGTTCGGGACATGGTCATTGCCAATAGGATTTAAAGAGACCAAGAACGGAGGCTCCTGCTCTCCCGGGTGCCATGTGACCCGTTACTTCAACAGGATCAAGGCTGTCAAGAACAGGTAATCCTTCGGCATGATAAGACAGGCAGAAATGAAAGAAAAAATAACGATGGGGGGGGAGCAGGTAAAGCATAAAAAAGGCGATTTATCCTTTGTCTTTGTTCATCTCTTTTTTTACCTTTATCTCTTCTCCCTGCCTGTCGTTTTTCTGCCTGTCTCCAACGTCTATGCCCGGCAGGGAAATGGGGCCAAGGCCGAGTCCCCCTACAGAGAGTCTATCGCACTTTTTGAGGATGGGAATGTAGATAAGGCGATAGAGCTTGTCAGAGGGGCCATAAAGGCGAATCCAGAATATCCGGACGCATATAACCGGTTAGGATATATGCTGTTAAAAAAGGGGCGGATAAATGACGCCCTTGATGCCTTTCGGTCGGCCATGAAAATAAATCAGGGATCACATGCCTCTCAGACAGGCATGGGGCTTGCGCTTTTAAAGAAAGGTGACGCCAAGGGAGCAGAGACTATTATCAAAAAAGCATTAGTATTCAACCCCCGTCCCTCAATGGCCCATTATGCGCTAGGTCTTGTTTACGAAAAACTTAAAGATTACAAAAAGGCCATCAAGCAGTTTAAGAAGGGAATAAAGACATATAGAAGCGGTGAAAATGGGACATATTAACAAGCATCTAGCCCAAAACGGTCTTTCCGGAGCCTCACGGGCTCGGCGTTATGCTCAAAAAATAGTCCTCGGGATATTACCTATATGCCTGAGGTTATTTTTTCGCTTGCCTCGGAGTCTCCCGTTGGCCGCTTACCTGATCTTGAACAAAAGATCTCGTTTCCGGACGGATACTAACAAAAAAAAATTGCATCTCAAGACGACATTTTCAATCATTGTATTTCTTGTCTCCTTTACCTGTATTCCCAATGCTCAGGCATTGCTTCAGACAGGAATGGA
>JAADIV010000014.1 GCA_013151175.1 Deltaproteobacteria bacterium
CGTTGATTATCGCGAACCGCCTGTGCCAGACCAGGCACCTGCATAACCGGCACAATACTGGTGTAAAGGCTGCCGGGCGCAAAAATAATTATATCCGCCCGGCCAATGGCGTCCAGCACCTCCGGCAAAACCTGGGGCGGATTCACGGCGAAATCAATGCATACCCGATCCACCGGATAGCCGCGCCGCGCCAAACTGGATTTGTACTCGCCGCTCACCTGGACGCCATTGCTGTAAATCATCTTAAGCTTAGCGGGAGTGGTGGTGCAGGGCAAAACCGCGTCCGGCGGCGCGCCAAATAATCCCGCCAGGCACCTGATACCGCCCCGCACAGCATCTGGAGAAGGAACACCGCTGCCGGTTTTATGATAGCGGTAAATGGCGCTAGTGAGGAGAAGATTCCCCAGGCAGTGCGGCCGAGCCATGGTTGGCGTGAGACGCGGGTCAGTGAAGAGACGGGCGAGCAACGCCATAATCCCCTGAGTCATGGCAGCGGGCAGCTTGTCCAGTTCAAGCCCGTCTGCGGCCAGTAAATCATCTAGCGCCGCAGGGCTTTGCTGGTAACGATAATTAAACAAGGTGAAGAGTCCGGCCGCCGTCTGCCGTGCCTGTACCGCATCCAATTGATACAAAGTCCGCAACCGCGCTTCCTGAATGGAAGATAACAGGACGTGCCGCAAATCGCCAAGACCAATAAGAGGCAGATCCTTTTGCAGCTCGCCGGTTGAGCCGCCGTCATCCGTTACACAGACAATTGCCTGTGTCCGGGGGAAAACGGCCTTCAGGCCGATAAACGGCTCGGCCATCCACCCGGCACTGCGGCTGTCACCACCAATAATAGTGGACACTCCAGTACCGCCGCCAAAGACCACCACCCTTACCCGGCTGCCATCCAAGGCCCGTAATGCCGCCGCCATATGTTTGAGACCGGCAATCATCTGCGGCGGGCCGACCGGCACTCCAGACAGGACAAGTTCCGTCAATTTTTCAGGCAGGGTACGCCCATGTAACAAATCAAGAGGCGAGAAACCGCCCATAGACAATTTTTTTAGACCTGCCATGATGGCTTTGGAGAGTGCCATTGTCTTCTGTCCTCTGTATTCTGTCACCTGATACCTGTCACCTGTCACCTGATGCCTGTAACAATTCCACCACCCGCAGCACATCTTTAGGGGTATCGACCTCCACGGAATCATGCTCAGTTAGAACCACCTTGATAGCGTAACCAAACTCCAGGGCTCTGAGTTGTTCAAGCTTTTCAAATTTCTCCCATTCTCCCTCCGGCAGGCCGACAAAGGTCAACAGGAAACCCTTGCGATAGGCATAAAATCCCAGGTGCTTATAATAAGTCGGCGGCACCGGTTCATCGGGATTACGCTGAAAGGGAATGGGCGAGCGAGAAAAATACAGGGCCATACCATCGCGGTCAAATACGGTCTTGACGTGATTGGGGTCGTTGATTTCAGCCTCCCTGATAATCTTGTAAATCAACGTTGCCATGGGCAGGGACGGATCGGCAAGCAGCGGTTCCGCCACCTGCCGCACAACATTTTTGTCAAATAAGGGCTGATCGCCCTGAATATTGACCACCACATCCTGCTCCGCTATTTCCAGAAGTTCCGCCGCCTCGGCCAGACGATCGGTGCCTGAAACATGATCCGGGCGGGTCATCACCACCTCCCCGCCGAAGGAGCGGACGCAATTGGCAATGCGCTCATCATCCGTCGCCACTGCCACCCTGGCCAGGAGATCAACGGACATGGCCCGTTCATAAACCCTCTGGATCATGGGTTTACCAAGAATATCGGTCAGAGGCTTCCCTTCAAAACGATTGGAGTGATAGCGGGCCGGAATAATAGCAACTACCTGCGGTTTTGCTTTTTGGGACATTTTTGATTAGTCTCTCTCTTTATTTGTAATTTTCTGACAGCGGTATTTATGACTTGAATATACGTTGGTGCCATGTGACTTATAAAAATTTACGCAAAATCCAGGATCGCCTGGAGCTGCACCTGACCGGGCAGCCTGATCTGCCGCCAATCTGCGCCGACTTTTGCGGCCCGTCCTTTAAATACCGTATTTTCAGGGGCGGCGGCCGCAGCCAGGCCCTGGCCAAGGCAATAGGTCTCAAGCACAATGCCAATCCCCTGGTCTTTGATGCCACCGCCGGGCTAGGACGGGACGGCTTTATCATGGCCGCTCTGGGCTGCCGGGTGATTATGTGCGAACGTTCTCCGGTCATTCACGCCCTGCTGGAAGACGGCCTGCGCCGCGCCGCCCAGGATCGGCAATTAGAAATAATCTGCCAACGTATAGCACTGTACTGCGGCCCTAGCCAGGAGGTGTTAGCGCAAATCTGCCGGCAGCAGCGGCCGGAGGTAATTTACCTTGATCCCATGTTTCCCCACCGCCGGAAAAGCGCCCTGGTCAAAAAGGAAATGCGGGCCCTACGAATTGTAGTCGGCGACGATCAGGACAGTAGCACCTTACTGCAAACCGCCTTACAGGAAACGGGGCAGCGGGTGGTATGCAAACGACCGGCCCAGGCCCCCATTCTGACCGGGCGAACACCTGATTTTACCATCAACACCAAAAAGCACCGCTTTGACGTGTATCTTAAAATTCCAGTTTAGAGGGTCAACGTATGGTTAATCGGCTTAAGAGACTTTGGCTAAAATAGCGGGGCTAAACCGCCTCAACTGCCGCCGTAATCTGGGCCAATCGTTCATCACTTAAGATCACCGGCACCTGATACACCAGAGTACGATCCAAAATTTTAGCCGATTGCGGCAATAAATCAGGGGCATAAATCACCCGCCGTTTACCAACAGGCGTCTTGAAGGGCCAACCGTTTTTTGCCACCGTGGAACTAGCCAACAGATGCTCCCATTCGGGATAATAATGCCAGGAATTAGCGGCAAAATAAACGGCCCCTGCACCATTTTCAGCCAGAGTTTTATTGACCTTCACGGCCTGTTTAGCAGTTGGCAGTAAAAAGGCCAAAAATGTGGCGGAATCCCCTGTTTCGTCAAGTTGCTTGCGAAAGGTAACTCCCGCAAGCCGGCTGACAACTGCCCGCATTTTCGCCTTATTTTTCTTCTGGGCGGCAATAATATCATCCAATTTGGCTAATTGCGCCAGACCAATGGCCCCCTGCAGCTCCATCATCCGATAATTAAAGCCGATAAAACGCCGCCCGTCAGCGCCGCGACCACCGGGTTTCTCGGCATGATCGTGGCCATGGTCATGATACTCCGACATATTACGCCAAAGATCTTCATCATCGGTAATAATCATACCGCCCTCGCCAGTGGTCATGGTCTTGACCGGATCAAAGGAAAAGGTGCCGCAAACGCCGAAGCTACCCATCTTTTTGCCGTTAATACTGGCTCCTGGGGCCTGGGCCGTATCCTCAAGCACAGGGATACCATGTTTCGCGCCCACGGCCTTTATTGCCTCAATGCGGGCGGCAGATCCCAACATATGCACCGGAATGATCAACTTCGTTTTAGAGGTAATTTTCTTTGCCAGGTCTGCCGGATCCATATTCAAGGTATCATCAATCTCGGTAAAAACAGGTACCGCCCCGGCGGCAAAAATGGCCTCCCAGGTCGCCACGAAGGTAAAACCCTGGGTAATCACCTCATCACCCGGCCCGATACCCAGAGCGGCCATCGCCACCTTCAAAGCGGCGGTGCCGGAGGTAACGGCCTGGGCATACTTGGCCCCGCAATAGGCGGCAAACCGCTCTTCAAACTCCCTTACCTTATATATTCCCCGCCGTTGTTCAGCAAACTCATAACGAAACAGGACGCCGGTGTCAAAAACCGACATGACCTCTTTCTTCTCCTCATCTCCAAATACCTCAAAACCGGGCATAATATTCCTCCTGGTTGCTTAATGGTTTTATATGAAAGGCGCACCTACGACATAACCGCCGTTTTCTGTCCCCTGTCCCCTGATACCTGTCTCCCGACACATCAGACATCCCAGCCCTGCATGGCGTTATGATAGACAGCAATCACCTCATCCAGAGATGGCTGCCGGGGATTATTCTCCACCGGCCTGGTTATGGTAAGGGCAATTTTGGCCATTTCCGGTATCTTGTCCGCCGGGATCTGCAAGTCGGCCAGAGTCGAGGGGATACCAACGTCCATATTAAGACCATAAACAGCTGGAATCAGGGCGTTTGCCGCCTCCCGATCATTTAAACCGTCAATTTCACATCCCAGGAGTTCAGCCACCGCCGCGTATTTTTCCGGGGCGCCGATCAGATTATAGTCCAGAACATAGGGTAGCAGAACGGCATTGGCCAGACCATGCGGCACCCCAAACATACCACCCAGAGGATAGGCCATGGCATGAACCAGACCGACGCCTGCGGTAGCCAGCGCCTTACCTGCCAGCAAACTTCCCAGGAGCATATTATATCTGGCCTCAATATTCCCGCCATTGGCATAGGCCTTGCTCAAATTCACGCTGATCAAACTCATCGCCTGCAGGGCGTACATATCTGACATACCGTTGGCCTGGGTGGAGACGAAGGCCTCAATCGCATGGGTAAAGGCGTCAATACCAGTGGCCGCCGTAACCCTTGGCGGCAGAGAAAGCGTGAGCTCCGGATCGAGAACCGCCGCCTCCGGGTAAAGCGGATCACCGTTCATTCCACCCTTGGATTTAGTCTTTTCATTGATAAAGACAGCCGTGAAACTCACCTCTGAACCGGTTCCAGCGGTGGTGGGCACCATAATTTTCGCGATGCCGGGTAGCTTAATTTTGCCGAGGCCCAAATAATCTTCGGCCTTACCGCCATTGGTTACCAGAATGCTGACGGCCTTAGCTACATCCATCGCAGAACCGCCGCCCACTCCGATCACACAATCGGCGCCCATGGCACGGGCCAATTCAGCGCCCCTATCCGCCAGGCCAAGGCCCGGTTCGGGATCAACATTGGTGTAGAGTTCATAAGGTATATCGGCCTTCTGCAGAGGCGCCGTCACTCTATCCAACAAACCAGCCGTCTGCAGACCTGGATCGGCCACGAGAAACACCTTGCTGCCGCCACATTCTTTCACCACAGAGGGCAAATTTTCTATCACCCCGCAACCAAAGTGGATGCGGGTAGGTTGATTTACTGCGAAACTAATTTGACTAGACATGGAAATATCCTTTTTAGAGTTGATTAAATTCGCGACAAAATATAGACTGGTGGCAAATCATAGCACGAGCTTTTTAAATAACAAGTTGTAACTATTCAGCCAAGCAAGCGGACGAACCCGACCTCTATTTTAAAACTAACAAATTCAACGTGTTGCACCTTTTGTTACTTGCAGGCAACACCCTGATGGTTATTGGCTGCTCTTGGGCATTACGCTGAATAGCTACAACAATTACGCACTCTACCATAGTATAGGCTTGAGAGACAAAAAAGCTATGAAAAATGTAACTATTCAGGGATATTGATATGGAACAATTAAGCCGTTCGGAAAAAAAGAGAAGGGCTAAGTGTGTTGAGAGTCTGGCGGCCGAGTTGGTGAAACTTTCAGCTTCGGAGATTAAGTGTCTGCCCGGCGATAACTTCCTGCGAAGTAATATAAAAGAGGCAAAAGAGCTGAAAGCCGGAGCTCGCAAAAGACAAATAAAATATATTACCAAGCAGTTGCGCGATCTGGATATTGAGCCATTTTTGACCTTACTCGCCGAAAAAAAGGGATCGAAACTTAAGCAGACCCAAGTTATCCATCAACTGGAGTACTGGCGGGATAATATCATTACCGCAGCCATTAATGATTCCCATTATGAGGAGCAGGATGGGCAGCCGTTTAATGAAAACTGGAGCAGCCCGGTTCTGAACGAGGTCGCTGAAAATTTTCAAAAAATTGACTTACAGGCCATTAAAATTGCTGCCGTGAAATATGTAAAGACCAGAAAACCGGCCTTTAGCCGTGAAATTTTCAGAATCATAAAGGCAGCTCATGAAAGTGAAAGATTTTTATAAACCATAAACTTTTTCTGGTGGTGAATAAATGGATTATGCGTGCGGTTCAATGGGGCGAATTTTTACCATAAGGTTTGATGATGGTGATGACTTCCTTGGCGGACTAGCCGATTTAGCCCAAAAAGAAGATATCCGGGCAGGTTGGTTCAATATAATCGGCGGACTGCGTGAGGCTGAGGTTGTAACCGGCCCCAAGGAGATGACAGTTCCGCCTGAACCGGTGTGGCAAAGGCTAGAGTCGGCTCATGAGGTGATCGGGGTAGGCAGCATCTTTCGCGATGAAAATGACGCCCCAAAGATCCATCTCCACACCGCCCTGGGACATCTTGGCGACACAATGACAGTATGTGTCCGCAAAGGGACAAAAACATACCTGATACTGGAAATCTATCTTATCGAAATAACTGGAATAAACGCAACAAGGCCCTGGTTCGACCAAGGTCAGTTCAACCGGCTCACCTTTGCGAAATAACAAAAAACGGGGCTTGTTTAAGCCCCGTTTTTGTTTGAGAATATTTAAAATGATCTTGCGGCTCTGCTAATTTTCCTCTTCCCCGCCCTCTTCTTCACGGTAATTAACCAACTCCAGAATGGCCATTTGCGCCGCGTCACCGATACGCTGACCCGTCTGAATAATCCGGGTATAGCCACCGTTACGATCCATATAATCATCCTTCAATGAATCAAAAAGCTTCGCGACAACGGCCTTATCCTGCATAAACGACAATGCCTGCCGTCTGGCGTGTAAACCACCACGTTTGGCCAGGGTCATCATCTTATCAGCAACCCTGCGAACCTCTTTTGCCTTTGGTGTTGTAGTAAAAATCCGCTCATGCTCAAAAAGGGCGGTAACCATATTTCTCACCATGGCCTTTCTATGCGATGTGGTACGGCCAAGTCTTCTTCCAGCTTTTCTATGTCTCATAATATTGCCTCGATTTTATACTCTCTACGTAACTACTCACCCCATGGCCGCCATAATACCAATAGCCACTCTACTTATCCTCAGTTGCCGGCGGCGCCGGAGGTTCCCAACCCTCCAACTTCATTCCCAGGGTCAAATCCATCTCAGCGAGCAATTTCTTAATTTCATTAAGCGACTTACGCCCAAAGTTCTTGGTTTTGAGCATCTCAGCCTCGGTTCTCTGCACCAACTCACCGATATAATTAAGATCTGCATTTTGCAGACAGTTCGCAGAACGAACCGACAATTCCAGATCCTCAACACTGCGATACAAATTTTCATTGCTAGGGATACTGCTATTTTCCTCGTCTATTTCCACATCCGGAACAGCCTGATCCTCATCGAAATTAACGAAGATCTGCATCTGTTCCTTCAATATCTTACCGGCGTATGCCAAGGCATTTTCGGGAGTAATACTGCCATCCGTACTGACCTCCATGGTGAGTTTATCATAATCGGTACGCTGACCCACCCTGGCCTGGCTGACAATAACTTTGACTTTTTGAATAGGCGAGTAAATCGAGTCAATGGGAAAGGTATCAATACTCATATTTTCCGACTTGTTATTTTCCGCCGGACTGTATCCCTTACCCCAATTAACCTGGAACTCTGCATTTATATGACCCTCATCACCGGTAATAGTACAAATATACTGGTCAGGGTTCATTACCTCAACGGTGCCATCAGGAGATATAATATCCGCCGCCGTAACCGGGCCATTCTCAGATTTTTCTATCCTGATAACAGCAGGATTCGCAGACTTCAGATGCAGCCTGACCTCCTTAAGATTGAGAATAATCTCCGTAACATCCTCAAGAATACCAGGGAGAATAGCGTATTCATGGTCAGCGCCTTCAAGCTTGACAGTGGTAATAGCCGCCCCCTGAATGGATGACAGGAGAACCCGCCGCAAAGAATTACCGACCGTTGTGGCAAATCCTCTTTCCAAAGGCTGGCAGGTAAACTTACCAAAACTCTCAGTATGAGTTGCAGGATCAACTTCAAGCCTTTTCGGAATAATCAATTCCGTCCAGTTACGGTAAAAAGGATCTGAATCCAATTGCATCTTCATTTCATTATCAGTCATAATCATCAATTATTTAGAGTAAAGTTCAACAATAAGATTTTCCTGAATCGGCATGGTGATCTCTTCACGATTAGGCATAGCCTGGACAGTTCCCTTGAAATTATCCTGCTCCAACTTCAACCAACCGGGAACACCACGGCGGACTACAGCACTCAAACTATCATTTATTGACTCAACCTTACGGCTCTTTTCTTTTACCGTAATCTCATCATTAACGGCAACCTGATAAGAGGGAATGTTTACCTTTTTACCGTTTATCATAAAATGATTGTGCCGTAAAAGCTGCCGGGCCTGATTGCGCGACGCAGCAAAGCCCAACCGATAGATAACATTATCCAACCGCCTCTCAAGCAATACCAAAAGATTTTCGCCCGTAACGCCCTTTAAACGATCGGCCTTGACAAAATAACGATGAAACTGACCTTCCAGCATCCCGTACATCCTTCTGACCTTTTGTTTTTCACGCAGCTGCATCGCATAATCAGACATCTTACGCATACGCATATTCATTTGGCCGTGCTGGCCAGGGGCGTAAGAGCGTCTTTCAAAGGCGCACTTGTCAGAGTAACAGCGGTCGCCCTTGAGAAAAAGTTTTATCTGCTCACGTCTGCACTGCCGACAAAGAGCACCAGTATATCTTGCCAATGTACTTCCTCCAGTTTATCCTACGAAATAAAAACCCCTGACATCACCTAACGGGTTTTATACTCTTCTTTTCTTCGGCGGCTTACAACCATTATGCGGAATGGGCGTCACATCACAAATGCGGCTTACCTCAAGTCCTACCTGCTGTAAAGCCCTTAAGGCTGAATCACGACCAGGCCCCGGCCCCTTAATATTGACCTCCACTTTACGCATTCCCTGATCCATAGCCTTTTTAGCCGCAGTTTCAACCGCGTTCTGGGCCGCGAAAGGCGTACTCTTACGGGAACCCTTAAAGCCAAGACAACCTGAGCTTGACCAGGAAACCGCATTCCCCTGTTTATCGGCGAAAGTAACAAGCGTATTATTAAATGTGGATTTTATGCTGACAATACCCTCAGGAATATTCTTCTTTTCTTTGCTTCTAGTTTTCTTTCTAGGACCAGCCATACTTCTCTCCTATACCCCAGTAAGACTGGGAAAAGTTAAAATTAAAACTTAAATTAGTAACTACTCCGCTACACAGACCGCTCTCCGAAAAGGCCAGGATGAAACAACGGGGCAGCCCGGAGGGGCCTTGAGTCGTTAAATTTATTTACGTCCGGCCACTCGTCTCGGCCCTTTTCTAGTTCTGGCATTGGTGCTGGTTCTCTGACCCCGGCAGGGAAGCCCCTTACGGTGACGAAGCCCGCGGTAGGAACCCAAGTCCATCATTCTCTTTATGTCCATGGCAACCTCACGACGCCTGTCGCCCTCAACGGTACAATCGTCTTCAATTACCTTTCTGATTGCGGCAACCTGATTATCATCAACCGTGTCACTGTTACAATCATATCGGATATCAACGGTATCTAAAATTTTACGGGCCGTTGTCTTGCCTATACCGTGAATATAAGTCAGGGCAATCTCCATATGCTTATTTTTCGGTAAATCTATACCAGCTATACGCGCCAAGGTAATACTCCCAATTTTATGTTTAATTAAACTCCAATCGTACCTGCATCGTCTTGACCGGAACTTATGATTGCAGCTCAGCCCTGCCGTTGTTTATGCTTTTTTATCTTACAGGTAACCCGCAAAACGCCTTTACGTTTAAACACCCGGCAATCACTACAAATTTTTTTTACTGAAGATCGCACTTTCATCAATATAACCTTCTTCTAAGTTAGTTAATTATTTTTTAGCCTTGCCCCTGAAGGTAATTCTGCCCCTGGAGAGATCGTAAGGAGACAACTCAACCGTTACCTTATCACCGGGAAGAATCTTGATATAATGCATCCGCATTTTCCCGGAGATATGGGCCAGAACCTTATGCCCATTTTCAAGCTCAACCTTAAACATCGCATTTGGCAGGGGTTCTAAGATCGTGCCCTCAACCTGGATTGCCTCTTCTTTTGCCATATTGTTACTACCCCGACCAACATTAATAATTGAATCATGTCTAAAAAAACTTCTGCTCTATAATCTTGCTACTTAAGACAAGCGGATCACCGTTCGTGACCGCCACTGAATGCTCAAAATGAGCCGAGTCCTTCCTATCTTTAGTTATCACCGTCCACCCGTCTCCCTGCACCACCACATCTGAAGAACCCATATTAACCATGGGTTCTATGGCAATAACCATACCAACGGCCAACCGGGGGCTGCGGCCGCCCCTCTTATAATTCGGTACCTCAGGCGCCTCATGGAGATGGCTGCCAATCCCATGGCCGACAAAATCCTTAACTACATAAAAAGAATTCTTTTCAACATGACGCTGAACTGCCCACGACACATCACTTACACGATTACCCGCCCTGACCTGCTCGATACCAAGAGCAAGCGCCTCCCTGGTTACCTGCAACAATTTTAACCGCTCGGGACTGACAGTACCCAAGGGGATGCTTATTGCCGCATCACCAAAATAGCCTTTATATTTAACCCCGAAATCAACGCTGACGATATCGCCATCCCTGACAAAAACCTTCTGCGAAGGAATACCGTGTACTACCTGCTCATTCAGCGAAACACATAAACTGGCGGGATAGCCGCGATAGCCCTTAAAAGCCGGGACAGCGCCATTGTCCAGGGTATATGACTCAACTAGCTCGTCAAGATATGATATTTCGTACTTAAACCGGGTTTGATTTCGCTTTGAACTAAATTTAGAGCCCCCGCCACAATTTCATCAGCCCGGCGCATCAACTGAATCTCCCCGGCAGACTTAATTATAATAGCACTCATCGAACCCAAACACCGCTCACCGTGAACCGATTTTACCGCTTTTCAGGAAGCCGTCATAGTTGCGCATCACCGTATATGATTCTATCTGACTGACGGTGTCGATGGCAACCTGCACCACAATCAACAGGGCCGTACCGCCAAAATAAAACGGCACATTCAACTTGCTGATTAAAATAGTCGGTAAAACACAAACCAGTGAAACATAAATCGCGCCAATAAAGGTAAGACGAACAGTGACCTTATCAATAAACTCAGCAGTCTTCTTACCCGGCCTGATCCCAGGCACAAAGCCGCCATTCTTTTTTAGATTTTCCGCCACATCAACCGGATTAAAGGTTACCGCCGTATAGAAGAAGCAGAAGAAAACAATCATGGCCACATAAAGAACCGTGTGCAGTGGACTACCCCAGGCGAGCAATGATGAAACACGCTGTACCCAGTCAATCTTTATAAAGCCGCCGATTGTGGCGGGAAACATCATAATTGAAGAGGCAAAAATCGGCGGTATAACCCCAGACATATTGATTTTCAACGGCAAATGCGAACGCTGACCGCCGTACATCTGCCGCCCAACCATACGCTTGGCATATTGAATCGGAATACGGCGTTGGGCCGTTTCAAAATAGACAATAACCCAGACCACTGCGGCCATCATCACCAATAAAATGGGGATCATAATTAAAGCCATCTCCCCAGCCGATGCCATCTTGATGGTATTAACTATGGCAGACGGCATCCTGGCGACAATCCCGGCAAAAATGATAAGCGAGATACCATTGCCAACGCCGTGTTCGGTCATCTGCTCGCCAATCCACATCAGGAATGAAGTACCGGCGGTCAGGGTGATAATGGTCATAATCCTAAACGACCAGCCCGGATGAATAACGATCATGGCATTACCCGTGGGAGCCGCCATGCTCTCAAGCCCTATGCTGATAAAGGTTGCCTGAATAACACTAAGAACAACGGTGGCATAACGAGTCCACTGGGTAATTTTACGCTGCCCGGCCTCACCTTCCTTCTGGAGAGCCTCAACAGAAGGAACCACCACCGCCAGAAGCTGAAAAATAATTGAGGCGCTGATATAAGGCATAATCCCCAACGCAAATATGGAAAAATTCTTGAGCGCGCCGCCGGAAAACATATTAAACATGCCAAAAATCGTATTGGCATTCTTGGCAAAGAAAGCTCCCAGGGCCTCGCCATTAATGCCGGGAGTAGGGATCTGTACCCCCATCCGATAGACGGCAAGCATCAATAACGTAAATATAATCCGTTTCTTTAATTCCGGAATTCTGGTTGCACCCTGCAGGCCGCTTGCCATATGCTAGTCCTCTACCTTGCCGCCTGCGGCCTCAATTTTGGTGCGTGCAGATTTACTTATCTTATCTATTTTCAAGGTCAACTTTTTGGTTATATTTCCCGTTCCCAGTATTTTTATGAGAGAATACTTTTTGCCGACCAGGCCGCAATCTAGCAATGACTGGCGGTCAATGACAGTATTATCAGCAAAACGCTCAAGATCGCAGACATTAACGACAGCATACTGAGTCTTGAATATATTGGTAAAACCTCTCTTGGGAAGCCGCCGATGCAAGGGCATCTGGCCACCCTCAAAGCCTGGTTTTATCGAACTGCCAGAACGAGATTTATAGCCTTTTTGGCCACGCCCCGCAGTCTTACCGTGACCAGTTCCCTGCCCGCGGCCAAGCCTCTTTCTTTGTTTGGTTGAACCCGGATTCGGGGACAAATTACTAAGCGTAAACATATCTATTCCTCCACCTTTACCAGGTGCTGCACCTTACGAATCATACCTTGAATCTCAGGAGTATCTTTGCGAATTACCGTTTTATTGGTTTTAGTCAAGCCCAGCCCAATAAGAGTAGCACGAATTTTTTGCGGGCTACCTATGCAGCTTTTCTTCAATGTTACTTTGACCTGCTTTGCCATTTTATCTTCCTTATTTGTAACTATTCAGCGAGGGCTACAAATTGCCCCCAACTAGGAGCCGTAACTATTTAGATGTGCCCCAGGTTCGTCCGTTTCGGCCTCTGAGTCCGTACTCCCTGTACGTGAGGAGGCCGAAACGGACAAAGATGGGGGTGCAGCTGAAAGTTACCCTTATTTGCTTATGATATTCTCAGGATCCTTGCCTCTGAGCGCCGCAATCTGCTCAGGGGTACGTAGACGCCTGAGTCCATCAAGAGTGGCCTTAACCAGATTATGAGGATTATGAGATCCGAGACATTTTGTCAGAATATTATGTACTCCAACGGCCTCTAATACTGCCCGAACCGCGCCGCCGGCAATGACACCGGTTCCAGGAGACGCGGGTTTCAGCATGACACTTCCCGCCCCGAATTTCCCTTTAATCTCGTGAGGAATTGTTGACTCATATGTGGAGACCGCAGACATATCTTTTTTGGCCCTCTCAACGCCCTTACGGATCGCCTCGGGAACCAAATTAGCCTTGCCAAGGCCATAACCTACAGAGCCATTACCGTCACCAACAACAACTATGGCGCTAAAGCTGAACCGACGCCCACCTTTAACCACCTTTGCGACCCGGTTAATGAAAACTATCTTCTCAATAAGTTGATCGTCTTTATCACTATTATAATTTGCCAAGGATTGTTCTCCTCATAAAATTTACGAATTTAAAATACAAGACCGCCTTCGCGCGCCCCATCTGACAGGGCCTTAACCCGGCCATGATACAAATACCCACCACGATCAAACACCACGTCTTTAATGCCGCGAGCCTTAGCTATCTCAGCCAAAACAAGACCGACCTTATTTGCCTTGGCAGTCTTACCAGACAAATCGGCATCTTTAACGTCTTTAATCATTGATGAAGCTGCGGCAACTGTATGCCCCTTGCTGTCGTCAATGATCTGCGCGTAAATATGTTTGCCACTTTTAAATACCCGCAGACGCGGCCGCTCTGAAGTACCAACGATAGTCTTTCTGATCCGCTTAATGCGTTTCTGCCTCGCAACAACCTTAGCGTTTGTCTTTGCCATTCTCTTTGCCCCAATTATTTCTTACCAGCAGCCTTACCGACCTTTCTGGCAATATACTCATTTTCGTAACGAATCCCCTTGCCCTTATATGGCTCAGGTTTACGTATATCTCTTATCTTAGCCGCCGTCTCTCCCAACTGTTCCTTATCGATAGATTCGAGCAAAATCTCATTATTGCTCACCGATGCCTGCACAAGTTTGGGAAGCATAAATACCACAGGGTTGGAATAACCGACATTCAAGGTCAACTTACCACCGGCAACACTGACCTTATAGCCGACACCTTCCAACAGCAACTTTTTTTGAAACCCCTTCTCCGTCCCTATAATCATATTATTGATCAGGGTGCGACTCATCCCCCGGAAGGCGTTGGTGGTCTTACTGTCATCCGCGCCTTTAATCAGCAGGGTATTGCCAACCTCTTCAACCTCAATTTCAGGACGGAGAGTACGTTCCAGAGTACCTTTGGGGCCGGTGACTTTTATATACGAACCCTTAATCTCGCACTTAACACTACCAGGAACAGGCACTGCTTTATTACCAATCCTCGACATTGGTTATCTCCAAATTAATACGATTAACTTTTGGAACCTTACAAAATTGCCTCTTTCACCGATCGGAGCCTATACTTACCTACCGTATCGTTGGCAAAATGAAAAATTCTAATTTTTCCAGGAACCCTTTGATAAATTACCAAACTTCGCAAATAATCTCGCCGCCAATCTTCTTGGCTCTGGCCTGCCTGGCACTAATTACGCCATGGGATGTAGAAACAATGGAAATCCCTAATCCAGACATAACCGCAGGAAGAGCGTCATAGCGGGCATAGACCCTGCAGCCAGGCTTACTAACCCGGCGTAAACCAGTTATTATCTGCTGGCCGTGACGATCGTACTTCAAATTTACCCGCAAAGAATTCTGCGGCCCCTTTTCCTCAATCATCTGAGAGCCAACTATATATCCCTCATCCCGCAATATATTGGCGATATCCTGTTTCATTTTTGAATAGGGCATATCTACAACTTCCTTATGCACCATTCCGGCATTTCTAATTCTGGTAAGCATATCAGCCAAAGGGTCACTCATCGACATGGAACTAACTCCTTAATTAAAAAAGCATTACTTGAAGTGCTAACCCAGATAAACTGGAGAGAAAACAACGCACTGACGACCACTGAACACAACAAAACCATCTACCAGCTTGACTTCGTAACCCCGGTAACCTCACCACGATTCGCCAGGCTTCTAAAACAAATACGACAAATACCAAACTTTCTTATAAACGCCCGCGGACGACCACATAGAGGGCAACGATTATAAGCCCTGACTTTAAACTTGGTTTGACGCTGACTTTTTGCGATTATTGATTTTTTAGCCACTTTTTACCTCAAGCTTCTGCTTATTTTCGGAAAGGCATTCCCAATGTTTTCAACAGGAAACGGCCCTCATTATCGGTTCTAGCGCTAGTCGCTATAACAATGTTAAATCCCTTGATTTTGTCAATCTCATCGTAATTTATTTCAGGAAAGATAATTTCTTCTTTAACCCCAAGAGCGTAATTTCCACGCCCATCAAATGACTTAAAAGAAACGCCCCGAAAATCTCTGACCCGTGGCAGGGCGATATTAACTAATTTATTGAGAAAATCATACATCTTTTCCTTACGCAGAGTCACGCGACAGCCAATTGCCACCCCTTCGCGCAGTTTAAAACCGGCAATAGCCTTTTTAGCCCTGGTGATAACAGCCTTTTGCCCGGCAATACGGGTAAGCTCGGCAACCGCGCCATCAACCATCTTCGGGTTCTGCACCGCTTCTCCCAAACCCATATTCAAAACAATCTTGGTAACCTTAGGCACTTCCATAATTGATTTGTACCCGAAGTTTTCCATCAACTTGGGGACACAATCACTTTTATAATAATCCTGCAAACTAGCCATTATAATCTCCTTAAAAGACAGCCGATTACTGCTCTACCTGCTCTCCGCATTTTTTACAAAAACGAATTTTACTACCGTCACTAATTAATTTCCGGCCTATGCGGCTTGTCTTTGAACACTTCGGACAAATGACCATAAGATTCGATATATTAATCAAGGCCTCTTTGTGGATTATTCCACCCTGCTGATTGGCCTGATTAGGTTTCGTATGCCGTTTTACCATGTTAATCTTTTCAACAACGGCCAAATTATTATTGCGGTCAACCCGCAGTACCTTGCCAACCCGGCCTTTATCCTTACCGGCAATAACCTCAACCTGGTCATTAGTCTTTACGTTACACGCACACTGCATCTCAATCCGCCTCTCAGAAATTCTTAGGTTTCAGCCCCCATTATCTAACCATCGCAAACGGTCAAATGAATAAAGAACAAAATAATTAAACGGCCGCTCTATTTATAGAACTTCGGGAGCCAATGATATAATCTTCATATAACCCCTGTAATTCACGCGCCACAGGGCCGAATATACGAGTACCGACAGGCTCGCCGTTCTGCCCCAACAGAACCGCAGAGTTCTCATCAAACTTGACAGTTGAATCGTCAACCCTTCTGATTTCCTTGGCGGTGCGGACAATGACGGCCTTCGTCACATCGCCCTTCTTAACCTTGGAATTCGGAGTAGCCTCCTTAACACTGACAACAATAACATCGCCAACGCTAGCATAACGACGCTTGGAGCCACCAAGAACCTTGATGCAAAGAACTTTTTTGGCCCCGGAATTATCTGCCACCTTTAATACACTTTCGCTCTGGATCATACCTTAGTAACCAATTGTTATCTAAACCGACGACCGTCCTTATAGACAGGGGCCAATATAAGATTAATAATCTCAAATAATCTTCTGAAAATCCCCAATGACAACGGGGATCACACTCCTACCGGGGCTTTATACAGCCCGCAGCAACACTTCCCGCAAACGCCACCTTTTATTTTTACTCAAAGGGCGGCACTCCTCTATAAGCACCTTATCACCGATGGAACAGGTGTTAGCCGGGTCATCAACCATGTATTTTTTATGCAGACGAATTCTCTTGCCATACAGCTTATGCCGCACAATCCTTTCGGTCTTGACTGAAATACTATTGGTCATCTTAGCACTGACCACAACACCGGTCAGTGTCTTCCGCACCTTTTTTTTATCTTCCATCTTCCTGTTCACCAATTTCTATTTGCGCACAAACGCATATGATCAATCCACACCGCTCAAGAATTGCTAGCCGCGATTACCTTTTCAGACCTAACCGTCTCAACTCTGGCAATATCCCGGCGAATTTTTCTCAACACGGCTGTATTCTCAAGCTGACGGATACCATGTTTAAACTTAAGCCTGAAATATTCCTCGGAAAGGCTGTTCGACTTCGCGCTCAACTCATCACCACTGAGATCCCGCATATCCGTAATTTTCATAACGTATCCTCCTTGGCAATAATTTTCGTGGCAAAAGAGAATTTATGCTTGGCCAGTTTTAAGGCAGCCATCGCGAGATCCGGATCAATGCCATTCACCTCATAAATAATTCTTCCAGGTTTAATGATAGCGACCCAACCTTCCGGAGCCCCCTTACCCTTACCCATCCTGGTCTCTGCCGGTTTTTTGGTAAAAGGCTTACTGGGGAAGACACGTATCCACATCTGACCACCGCGCTTAATCTTTCTATTAATGGCAATCCGTCCTGCTTCAATCTGCTGAGCCGTCAATTTACCACATTCAAGCGCTTTCAAACCAAATTCACCAAAGGACAATGACGAACCACGCTGAGCCGCGCCCCGCATTCTTCCCTTGAACTGTTTTCTATGTTTTACCTTAGCTGGACTAAGCATCTCTTTCCCGCCTTAATTATACTTGAGGTTGTTCTTTTTCGGAGAGAACCTCACCATTAAAAATCCACACCTTAACTCCGATAATACCGTATGTAGTCAAGGATTCCGCTATGCCATAATCGATATCAGCCCTTAAGGTATGGAGAGGAACACGACCCTCGTGATACCACTCACGCCGGGCCATCTCCGCGCCACCCAAGCGACCAGAGCAGGCTACCTTAATACCTTTGGCTCCAAACTTCAAGGCCATATTCACGGCTTTCTTCATCGCCCGCCGAAACGCAACCCGCCGCTGTAACTGCATGGCAATATTCTCCGCCACAAGTTGCGCATCGGCCTCAGGACGGCGAACTTCCTGGATATCGACCACACATTGTTTATGGGTCAATTTCTCAAGCTCTGCCTTAAGAATTTCAATCTCAGCGCCTTTTTTGCCGATTACTATTCCCGGCCGGGCCGTAAAGAGTTTAATCCTGATTTTATCACCGGTACGGGCAATATTAATTTTAGATAAACCGGCATGAAAAAGACGTTTTTTGAGGAATTTCCTTAACTTCTGATCCTCAATAAGATATTTAGAATAATCTTTTCCTGCATACCACGTGGATTCCCACGTTCTTACAATATTGAGGCGTAAACCGATCGGATTAACTTTCTGGCCCAAAACCTTCCTCCATTTATCAATTAGTTAAAATCTATTGTCAACCATTCAGCGTAATGCCGAATTAAGTGGATATAACCACCATATCGTAACTATCCAAGGGCTGCCTTAGCGGCGCCGCACAGGCACCAACCCTAAGGAAGCGAAAAGTTAGTTACAAAACCTTACATCTATTGCTCTTCAAGAATAACGGTAATATGACTGCTTCTTTTGAGAATTCTGGAAGCACGCCCCATGGCGCGAGGCCTCATTCTTTTGAGGGTCGAACCACCGTCAACAAAGATCGTCTTCACAAATAAGGTATCAATATCAATGGCCTCATTCTGACTCGCATTTGCTACCGCTGATTCCAACAACTTACGAATAATACGAGCCGCTTTCTTCGGCATAAACCGTAAATTATTTATTGCCTCACCCGCATCTTTTCCTCTTACCAGATCGGCAACAAGCCTGGCCTTCTGTGGAGAAATCCGGGTACCTTTTAAAACCGCTTTCGCTTCCATTTGCGCAATACTCCTGAGTTGCTAATTTATTTCGTAACTACTCACCCCATGATCACAATAACACCAATGACCACAGGTCTTGTAAGTGTGCTTACTTTATTTCTTACCCCTGACACTGCCGGCATGGCCGTAAAAGGTTCTGGTGGGAGAATATTCGCCTAACTTCTGCCCTACCATATTCTCTGAAACGAAAACAGGTATAAATTTTCTGCCATTATGAACAGCAAAGGTCATACCTACCATTTCCGGAAAAATATCCGACCTTCTCGACCACGTTTTAATAACCTTACGCGAATTGGTTTCCTTCGCTTTGGTCACCTTTTTTAACAGATGATCGTCTATAAATGGTCCTTTTTTTATTGACCGTCCCATTATTTCCTCCTATCAGGATCTCTTTGTGACAATATATTTATCAGAACTCTTCTTATTACGGGTTTTAAAACCCTTGGCCGGCATGCCCCACGGAGAGCAAGGATGACGTCCACCTGAGCTTTTACCCTCACCACCGCCCATGGGATGATCATGGGGATTCATGGCAACGCCGCGAACATGGGGGCGGTTCCCCTTCCAACGATTACGACCGGCCTTGCCAAGTTTCTGCCGATCATGCTCGGCATTGCCAACCTGGCCGAAACAAGCACGGCAGCTATTATGGAACCTGCGGACTTCGCCGGATGGCAGTTTAATCAGGACATAATCGTTTTCCTTGGCCATCAACTGCGCGGAGCCCCCCGCGCTTCTGACCAACTGAGCGCCTTTGCCGATCTTCATCTCAATGTTATGGATAATACTGCCAAGCGGCATTTTCCCCATAGATTTACAGTTCCCCGGTTTAACATCAACAGAGTCACCGGACTGAACCGCGTCCCCGACCTTGATCCCAACCGGAGCAAGAATATACGTTTTCTCGCCATCGGCATAAACCAACAGGGCAATATTGGCTGACCTGTTGGGATCATACTCAATGGACGCAACCTTGGCGGGAATATTGACCTTATTGCGCTTGAAATCAATAATCCGATACTTACGCTTATGGCCGCCGCCTATATGCCTGGCGGTAACCCGGCCATAATTATTACGTCCACCGCTTTTATTTAAAGAACATAAAAGGCTCTTCTCAGGACTTTTCTTTGACAGCTCCGGATTAAAAATAGAAACCCTATTTCGTTTACCTGGCGACGTCGGTTTATAGGTTTTAGTTGACATTGCAAACCCCGATATTCAATTTCGTAATTATAATTAAGTTGGTTCCCCGTGTAATCATCATCCGCGATGATGCTTACAGTTCCTCGAGAAAATCCAGTTTTTGACCTTTTGCCAATGAGACATAGGCCTTTTTCCAATCGGCAGTCATACCAATATGCTTGCCGAGCCTTCTCTGCTTGCCATGCATATTTGCCGTGCCGACCTTGACTACCTTTACATTAAAAAGTTTCTCAGCCGCCTCTTTAATTTCTACCTTATTGGCCTTGGCATTGACTTTCAGAACTACCTTATTTTCTTTTTCCTGAAGCAGCATCCCCTTTTCTGTCAGGCATGGCTTCTGAATAACACTATAAATTTTCATGACAGCAGCCTCTCTTCCAGTTGGCCAATACTGGCCTGTAAGATTATGAGATGCTTATGATGCAGAATATCATAAACATTAAGTCCAATACTGGGTATCACCTTAAAACCATAGACATTTCTGGCCGATTTATGCAACGTATCATCATCGTGAGGAACCACAATCAAAGCATTGCCAACCTCCAGCGTCTTCATGGCCGCGACAAATGCCTTCGTCTTGATCTCATCCAACTTGAAATCATCGAGAACAACAATATTGTCCTCCGCGAAGCGCGCGCTAATAGCCATTTTCAACCCCTGTTTTCTTACCTTCTTGGGAAGACTATAGGCATAGCTTCTTGGTTTTGGCCCGAATGTAACCCCGCCGCCGCGCCACAAAGGAGAACGCCGGTTTCCGGCTCTGGCCCGACCTGTGCCTTTTTGCCGAAAAGGCTTGGCGGAGCTGCCTCTGACCTCTACGCGGGTTTTTGTGCAAGCGGTACCCGCCCGCCTGTTGGCGAGCTGCATCTTAACTACATCGTGGAGAATATACGGTTTTATCGCTACCGCAAAAAGGTCATCATTAAGCTCGACCTCTCCCACCTTCTCTTTTTTTATATTGTATAAATCTGTTACTGCCATTTTATGGGCACCCCCAAATCGGTATAACCGGCCTTAGCAAGCAAAAGCCTATTTTGTGAATATCTGTAGCAAGGCCTGTTTAGCGCCAGGCACTGATCCTTTAACAACCATGACATTGTCTTCACGACGAATGTCAATAACAATCAAATTCTTCTTGGTAACCCTGGCATTACCCATTTGTCCGGGTAATTTTTTGCCTTTGACTACCCTGCTAGGCCAGGCGGAAGTACCGATAGAGCCGGGAGCGCGATGAAACATTGAACCGTGTCCACCGGGGCCGCCTTTAAAGCCATGGCGTTTCATAACGCCCTGAAAGCCCTTGCCTTTACTGGTAGCGCTAACATCTATCAAGTCGCCGACCTTAAACACATCATCTATGGCTAGTGACTGCCCGATTTCATATCGTTCCGGATCGTCAACCCGAAATTCCCTGATGTGATAAAACCCGCCCTTACCAGCCGCCTTGGCATGGCCGACCTGGGGCCGGTTCAACCGGGATTCCTTTTTACTGACCAGGCCAAGTTGGATAGCGTTATAACCTTCCTTGTCCATGGTTTTTTTCTGCAGCACAACACAAGGTTCCATGGCAACGGCGGTGACGGGAATAGCCGTTCCCTCCTCATCGTAAACCCTGGTCATTCCAAGTTTCTTCCCAAGTAGTCCTATTGTCTTTGGCATTGTACCAATTCCATTAAATATTTTTTAAAATTTACAGTTTAATCTCAACATTTACCCCGGCAGACAACTCGAGTTTCATCAAAGCATCGATAGTCTGCTGGGTAGGTTCAAGAATATCCAGTAACCTCTTGTGAGTCCGCATCTCAAACTGCTCCCTGGATTTCTTATCCACATGCGGGGAACGCAGAACACAATATTTGTTTATAACTGTGGGCAAAGGAATCGGCCCTGCCACCATTGCCCCAGTACTTTTAGCAGTATCCACAATCTCCTGGGTTGAAAGATCCAACAACTTATGATCATAGCCCTTGAGCCTGATGCGAATTTTCTGAGTCTGCACCATGATAATTTTCCTTATTCAATAATCTCGTTAATAACACCGGCGCCAACTGTACGGCCGCCCTCTCTAATCGCAAAGCGCAGTCCCGCATCCATGGCGATGGGCGTAATCAAAGCACCCTCGACTGAAACATTATCGCCGGGCATAACCATCTCAACCCCTTCAGGTAATGTAACTATACCGGTCACATCCGTAGTCCGAAAATAAAACT
>JAADIV010000197.1 GCA_013151175.1 Deltaproteobacteria bacterium
ATAAGCAGCATATTAAGCCAAATGGTAAAAACAGCCGAAATCACCAACGCGCCCGGAAAAACTTTGGGCACCATATGGCGCATCCGGGTAAATACAGCCCGGAGTTCCGGTTTCGATTTGGCGGGGAAATCCGGCGCTTTGCTATAGGAGTCAAAGGCATTTACTAGCCCGGCATCAATATTCTGCAACATCCCGCTATACATATTCTGGTGGTTAACAGCGCTAAAAACAATGCCCAACATAACCCAGGTCAGGCCAAGGGCGACAAACGCCTTTAAGCCTGAACGGAATACCTGCTCCCGGCGTTTTATCGACATGGCCAGGGCTGCGCCAGTCGGAACCAAACTGAAAGCAGAGATTAAGGTCTCTGACTCCCCTGTTGCCAGGGCAACAATTCCGGCAATTATGGCGGCATAGGCAATTATTTTCAGACCCCTGTCAAGCCCAAGAACGGTTATATAATAAATCACCGGCAGGGGGGTAATGAAGTACAGCCAGATAAAACCGTTTGGTAGAGAAGAAACGGTGAAAAATAAAGCCGTACCAATTATGGACAATAAATAGAATTGCCCGCTGAAGGTTTTCCTGCCTTGGCTCATGTCTTGTCAGATTGTTGGCACCCTTAAATGGCTGGGGTATAAAGGTGTAGTCTATCTTACGACGCGGCTTGTGCCGCTATAAGGCAACAGGGCAATCTGGCGGGCGCGCTTAATGGCTTCACAACACTTACGCTGATGCTTGGCGCAGTTACCAAAGATGCGGCTTGGTACAATCTTGCCCTGATCGCCGATAAAACTGGTTAATATCTTGACGTCCTTATAGTCTATTGTCAGCGTTTTGTCGGCGCAAAACCGGCATATTCTTTTGCGGATAAACGTCTTTTTTCTCTGGGGTCTTTTCTGATCTCTTGGGGCAGCCATTAGCTTTGTCTCCTCGTAATAGTTTTATTCACTAACCGCTTCCTGGGCAGCCGCATCATCTGTCACATCCTCGGTCTCTTCCACCACTGCTTTAGGGGTATCGGGAATGTAGGCGTCCTGGGTTTTGATGGTCATATATCGCAGGATGTTTTCATCAATACGAAATAGACGCTCGAGTTCGGCCACCGCCTCCGGTGTGCCGGCATATTCGGTGAACACATAATAGCCCTGATTTTCCTTTTTGATCAGGTAGGCCAACTTCTTCAGGCCCCAACGATCCAACTGCACGATGCTGCCGTCCGCCTTTTCAATGACATCATTTGTTCTGTCGATAATGGTGTTTATATCATCCTCGGTGACTGTTGGCCGGATAATATAGATGGTTTCGTACCTGCGCATAATTCCTCCTTTTGGACTTTTGAGATGACACAAGCATCTCTTGGCCCTCATTTTCCTGCGGAGAGCAAGAAGGTGATAATAAAAACAGGGGCTAGTAAGCCCCCTGCAATGAAAATATAATTTGCTTTGATACCATGTGAATGGCTTTTATGTCAATTCTTTTTTGCTAGATTGCCACAGCGCCATAAGCTCATTCGGGGTAAGATCGTGAAACGATTTACTAGCATTTACCTCCATTTTGGTAAAACGACTGATAAATTTATCTGTAGCCTGCTGTACACAGTCATCGGCGTTAATTTCGCAAAGCCTGGCAAGATTCACAGCCATGAAGAGAATATCACCCAGTTCCTCGTTAACGGCCTCTGGCCGCCTGGATATAAGTGCTTGCTTGAATTCATCCACCTCTTCGTCAAGCTTATTTAAGGCTTGTTGGAGGTTCTGCCAGTCAAAGCCGTTATGGACGGCCCGTTCAGATACCCGCTGCGCTCGGCGTAACCCTCCGATACTTTTTGGTATTCCTGCCAAACGATTGGCGGAAGTCTGCTGCTTATTGTTTTCGGATGATTTAATTTCATTCCAACGCCGATGTTGTTCCTCGGCAGAATTTACCTGCTCGTCACCAAAGACGTGGGGGTGGCGCCGTACCATCTTATCGCAAATACTGTTGAAGGCATCGGTCAGGGGAAACTCCCATTTCTCCGCGTATAATTGATTGATGAACGTAAGCTGAAAAAAAAGATCGCCCAATTCTTCTTTAATGTGGTTTGGATCTTCCTGATCGATAGCCTCGGCTACTTCATGGGCCTCTTCAATAAGATAGCTCTTCATGGACTGGAGAGTCTGTTTTTGATCCCAGGGGCATCCGCCGTCAGGGTTACGCAGGATGCTGATTATTTTATTGAGTTTGTTTATGCCGTTGGCTAGAGTCGTCATTGTTGTCTCTCAAAGCGCCTTAAAAACAAAAAAAAAGGGCCATCCCTTTGGGGACGGCCCTTTGAAGTGTCGTAAATGTTACAGCTATTTTTCAGATATAAACGACATTATCCGCTGCGGGTCCTTTGTTACCATCAACAATGTCGAACTGCACCCGCGCGCCTTCGTCAAGTGATTTATAACCTTCAGCTTTAATTGCGGAGTAATGGACAAAGATATCATCTCCTCCATCTGTCTGCTCAATAAAACCAAATCCCTTCGACGCATTAAACCATTTCACTGTTCCTTCTGACATCAGATACTACTCCTTGTAATCCGGGGTATTCAAGACCCCTTTAATAAAAAAAAGTGCCAAATCATACAATTTGGCGGCAAGCCGGCCGCACAAGAAAAATCATAGTCATTGTAACGGACAGGCTCTAAAACATTTAGCATTATAACATACCCTGAAATAATTGCAACATAAACTATTTTTCTTCTTTATCTGGTATATCCTTCGGTTCGGGAGTGCCGGGGGCAATATCTTCTTCTGGGGTATCTTTAGGGGCATCTTGCTGCTTCTCCGGCGGTGATGACGGCGGCTGGGCGGGGCAGGGGGACATGGCGGTTTCCACGATGCGTCTTCCCACCCCCAACCTGGCTCGCAGCTCGGATGGTTTGCATGGTTTTACCAGATAATCATCGGCGCCGCCGTCCAGGGCCATAATCTTCGCTTCATATGATTTCCTGGCGCTGAATATGATGGTATAGACGTATGGGCCGGTTCTGGTGCGCAGACGCTGACAGATCTGTATGCCGCTTAGGCCGGGCATGTTCCAGTCAACTATGGCCAGACGGATGCTGCGGTCTTCTTCTAAAATACGCCAGGCGGCATCGCCATCGTTGGCGACAATCGTTTCATATCCCCATTCCGCAAGAAAGTGCTCAGCCCCTTTGCGGACAACGGGGTTATCTTCGGCCAATAAAATTTTTGGTTTCCCTGCCCCATTTCCATCTTGCGCCATTGCAATCTCCAGTTTTAAATCTCATCATTGACGAAAAATACACCAACCTGACCTCGGTCGGTCTTAACACCAGACGATGAGTGCTACCATATATATTAGCAAATGACAATACTGACTTTTTTCTGCTTGACGATAAGGTGCATTGGCACTATTTTAGCCGCATTATTTCACTTGGATATTTTTTAAATTTTATTCCATGTTTACTAACATTTACACGATGGAGGAGTTGTTATGGCAGTTTACGTTGTAGGACATAAAAGTCCTGATACCGATTCAGTTACTTCCGCAATCGCTTATGCCGCCTTGCAGAAGGCCATGGGCGTTGACGCGGTTCCAGCTATGCAGGGGGAGATGAACCCTGAGACCACAATGGTTTTAAATAAGTTCGGTTTTTCCGCCCCGGAGATTATGACTGATGGCGCCGGCAAGACAATCGTTTTGGTAGATCACAGCGATTTGGCTCAGGCTCCGGACAATCTGGGAGAAGCGGAATTAGTGGGAATTATTGATCACCATAAGGTCGGTGATATTACAACCAACAGCCCTATTCTGTTTAACGCCCAGCCTGTCGGCTGTACCGGAACAGTGCTGAAGCAGCTTTATGACATCAATGGTATTGCGATTCCCAAGGACGTTGCCGGGATTATGTTATGCGCTATTTTGAGCGATACCGTGATGTTCAAATCCCCAACCTGTACCGATGCCGATAAGGCTGCCTGCGAAGCGTTGGCCAAGATTGCCGGAGTCAGCGATATGGAAGCCCTGGCCATGGAGATGTTTAAGGCCAAATCAGCGGTTAATGGTGTACCTGCCAAGGATCTGGTATTCAGAGACTATAAAGATTTTGACATGAAGGGCAAAAAGGTTGGCATTGGCCAGTTGGAACTGGTGGATATCTCCCTGGTTGCCGGTATTCGTGATGATCTGTACAATGCCTGTAAAGAGGTTAAGGCCGATGGCCGCCACACCGTTTTACTGATGCTTACCGATATCATGAAAGAGGGTACGGATCTCATGGTTGTTTCCGATGATCCAAGCATTGTTGAAGGTGCTTATGGTACAAAGCTGGATGGACAAACCATGTGGATTGACGGCATGATGAGCCGTAAAAAACAAACCCTGCCTGCTTTACAGAAGGCCATGGGCTGCTAATAAAATTGTAAAAGTTCAGCTCATTATTTAAAAAAAAGCCATACCAACTTTTTTATCGGTTGATATGGCTTTTTTGTCTAATGACGGTGTATCCGCTTCCTGTCCCGCTCATAATCGAAAGAATCATCCCGTTCCCTGGTGTGGCAGGTCCGGCATAACGAGGCCGCCGGTTTGGCGATTAAGCTGAATTGTTTTGGATCCTTGCTATGTCTTTTCCCCGGCCCGTGGCAGGCCTCACAGCCGACTTCACGTAAAGAGACGCCGAGAGAGAGGGCGTCAACGGCATTTTTGCGGTTTATACCGGTAACGTGACAATAAATACAGTCGAGATTGAATTGGCGGTTCTTGCTGACCAGAGTCTCGTAGGCCCTGGCGTGTCTGGTATTTTCCCAGGCTGTGAGTATTTTGGGATGGCAGGTTCCGCATGATTGCCAACCGCTGTATTTTTTGTGTAAATTTTTGTTAATTCTGGCCTTTGCCATGCCCATGGCATTGATCTTTTTATTCAAGGCATCAACAAGTCCCTTAACTTTTCGGTCATCTGGCATGGAAGTTTCCATGGCGATAAAACGATTTTTAAAGGTGCAGGGTTCCAGCGCCCCATGGTTGCTTTTTATTTCCTCTGTCAGCCGCTTTATCTCCTGTGCGGAGGTCTGCCTTAATTTTAGCAGCCGCTTGTAAATATATCGCTTGTTCGGGTTGTTATTTGCTGATTTATCCTGGCGATTGTATTTTTCGTATTTGCTTATCCGCCAGTTTAAGCGGCCCAGAGAGTTCTGTTGTCTTTTCAATAAGCCTGCCTTATCGATGCCCCATTTCCGGGAATTACGCCAGATGATATTCATGATACCGATATATTTACCCTGGCTGGCAGTTTGGGTAATCAGGGTACTGTTGAGTTCCTTGGGGGCAATATTTCCACCGCCTTTCCCTGATTGCAGGATTAGTTGAATGCCATTGAAGCGCTTAGCGATCTTTTGGTTATCGACTGCCGGTAAACTGGAAAGCAGGATCAGCATATCGGTTTGCGATTTCAGTTTGGCATAGAGCGGCGGCAATACCGTCTGCCATGGTAAAATTTTGGCATCTGCATCAGAGAGCATATTCTGGGCCATGGGATCGGTCAGGCCGATAATGCCGATTTTCAGGTTATGCACCGCCACGGTGATATAGGGCTTGAATATTGCCGTGGCATTTGATTTTCTTACCAGGTTGGCGCTGAGCCAGGAAAATTTTACTTCCCGGCTTAATCTAATCAGAAAATCCAGACCGGCGGTGAGTTCATATCTGCTGATGCCTACGGCATTATAGCCCATTAAATCGTAGCTGCGGGCTATGGTTTCTGCGGTTAAACGCCCCTGCTCCTCCTGGCCGCGGCTGAGTTGCAGATCCTTGAACAGCAGGGCGCCGCCATCCAGGGTGATATGGGGTAAACCCAGTTCTTTCACAGTCCTGGTGTATTGGGATGTTTTTTTGGACAGACCGCCCAATTGGCGGCTGTGTCAGCCACAAGGCTCTGTCTCACCGTGGACATTGCTAGAAAAGAGGAGGAGAAAATTTTGGCCACTAGCGGCGGCTGCGGCCGGCCTTAGGAGCAGGCCAAGGATAATAGTCAGGGTAAGAATGAATTTTTTAGGCATGGTTTGTTATGGTTTTTGTTTTTGGGCAAGTATTCTGCGCCATTTATCCAACCGGTTTTTAATTAGGGCTTCGTAACCGCGGTTGCTCGGTTCGTAATAGTGTTTGCCGACCAATTTTTCCGGCAGGTGATCTTGGGCGACCAGGGCGTGGGGTTGATCGTGGGCGTATTTATAGCCCTTGCCGTAGCCAAGTTCTTTCATCATCTTGGTTGGCGCGTTTCTTATGTGCATTGGCACCGGCAGACTGCCCGTATTTTTAATTTCCTCTTTTACCTTATTATAAGCCGAATAAACCGCGTTGCTCTTGGGAGCAGTGGCCAGATAAATCACCAATTGGGCCAGGGCTAGCTCCCCCTCTGGCGAACCAAGGAGGTGATAGGTGCTTCTGGCGCTAATTGCCAGAGACAAGGCTTGGGGGTCGGCGTTGCCGATATCCTCGGAGGCAAAACGGATCAGGCGGCGGGTGACATAAAGCGGATCTTCACCGGCCATGAGCATCCGGGTGAGCCAATAAAGTGAACCGTCCGGATCCGAGTCACGCAGACTTTTGTGGAGAGCTGAAATAAGGTTGTAATGTTCCTCGCCATTTTTGTCGTAGCGCAAACTGCGCCGCTGGCAGGCCTCCTCTACCATCTCTAAGCTGATAACCCGGCTCTCGCCGCCGCTTTCAGCCATAGCGGCGGTAATTTCCAGAATATTCAGGATGTTTCTGGCATCGCCATCGGCCATTTTTATCAGATGCTCTCTGGCTTTGGGCATAATGCTTAAATTACTGCCGCCAAGACCAGTTTCTTTGTTGGTAAGGGCATTGTCTATAATTTGCGCCAAATCTTCAGCATTGAGAGATTCCAGTACCAAAACTTGGCAGCGTGATAAAAGGGGGGCGATGACATGAAAGGAGGGATTTTCGGTGGTTGCGCCGATGAGAGTTAAAAGGCCGTTCTCCACATGCGGGAGGAAACCGTCCTGCTGTGATTTGTTAAAACGGTGGATTTCATCGACAAAAAGAATAGTATGGCGCCCCTCTTCCTCTTTGAGCCTGGTACTTTCGCCAACGATCTTTCTGACGTCTTTTACCCCGGATAGAACCGCCGAGAAGAAGACAAAATTCGCCCCGGTTATTTGGGCCAGAATCCGGGCCAAAGTTGTTTTACCAACACCTGGCGGCCCCCAGAGGAGCAGAGAAGGCAGGTATTTCTTTTTTATCAGCTGCCAGAGAATTTTATTTTCAGCCAACAGATGCTTTTGGCCGGCAAAATCATCTATATTATCGGGCCGCATACGCTCGGCCAAGGGTATGTTATTGGTTTTGCTGAGCATAATTATAATTATTCATCCTGCCATAATAATTCTATACGGTCGGCCAGGCGTTCGGCGGCAAAAACCAGTGATTCTAAATCCAGAATATCCATAACGTTTGTATCGAATAATATCTTCACCTTGGCCGCAAAATTGTCTTCCGGTTCGGCCTCCCAGAATAACAGGTATTGAGGCAGCATCGGTAAAACTGGAATAATGGTCGAGAGGGAGGCGCTGTTATCGGGCGCTTCCCGGCCATTTAGCTGTTTGATGATGGCGTTGAATTTTTCAGGACGATTATGGTCTAAAATCCTGGCCAGACGGTCTTCGCAATAGGTGGCCAGGGTCTTTACCTTGGAAATCGCATTGGGCAGACTTTCCAGTCCCAGCCAATCACCCGCTAAATTATGGCTGTCGCCGGAGCTGACATAATTATATAACAAAATTTTATCACGGTGATCGCTTGGTTCTCGACCGTCAATGGTAATATCTTTTTTGGATATGACAACGTCCTGGCCCAGATAATTCAGGGCAAGGGCCGGCTGCGGGTTACCTATATAATTCGCGCCCAACTTACCGGCCAGAGTGGTAAAATCACAGGCGGCGATTTTATCCTTTAAAAAAGCAATAAACTCCAGGTCTTTTTGGCCGTGCTGAATGTTATCTGAGGCGGTATTTAAGGCCTGGAAGTCAAGCCCCGCCAGATCGATAAACGGGCAGGCAGTCGGGGGAAGCCCGACCTTCAGCACGGCGGCGGCAAAGGCCAGGCAGGTGGGATGGCCGCACTGCCCGCAATTGGCAAGTGGTGTTCTTTTTACAAGTTGCAATGGTGAAAGCAAAATAGATCCCAATAATACCTACTCCTTTTCCACTTCCTGAATAAGTTTTAGTTCTTTATTCGTCAGTTTGATGGTTTCCCGATCACTTGTCTTGTCAGCTAGTGCCTGTTTGAGATGGTATTTTGCCATTTTATGATTGCCGTTAAGCCAGAAATAGACGCCAAGTTGATAATGTCCCGCTCCTGTTTTTCCACTGTCAAAGAGGAGTTTACCAAGGCGGAAATTTAATTTGGTATAATCGGGGATTGTCAGCAGCAGTCTCTGGTAAATTTTTATTGCCTGCGTCTTTTTCCCCAGATATTCCAGTGTCTTGGCTAAATGGTAGGCGCTGTAGGCATCGTCCGGTTTGGCCTTAAGGGCCGATTTGAAGTCCTTTAAAGCCGCGTTATATTTCTCTTGGCGAAATTCGATGATCCCCTGGTCAGATTGCAGAATGGCCCTATCCTTGAAATGGTTCATCACTATGCGCAGGGATGCCTCGGCCTTTTTATAATCCGCATCGGCCAGATAAATCATATACAGACCGTAATTGGCCATGGTCTTCCGTGGTTCTTTGCCCTGCTTCGCCTGGCGCCGGTAAATGGAGCGTAGATTGGCTAGATCTCCCGTTTCTGCCGTTATGCGGTATTTGATGCGCAGGAAGGGAAAATCGTCTCTGTGCTTGTAGTGGTGGGGCGGCTCTGAACGGAGCATATCCCGGATATAGCTCAGGCGTCTTTTGGGTTCCGGGTGCGTGAGAAGGTAGGGCGGGATATTGGCCATCTGATAGACGCTGACCTTGTACATCTTTTCCAACATGGTGGCCATGGGCGCCGGGTTCATGCCCATGGCCTTCATCCATTTATATGACAGACGATCGGCCTCCTCTTCATCCTTGCGGCTGAACTTCAGGTTCATCGAGGCGTTGGCGGCCATGGATCCGGTAATAAGGGCCTGAGATATGGCGCCGCCGCCCAAGGCGATACCCGCTATAAGCAGTGCCGCAGTGCCTATATTATTTTTTTTTCTTTGAGCGATCATCTTGGAGATATGGCGGCTGGTTACATGACCAATCTCGTGTGCCATAACGCTGACTAGTTCGCCCTCCTTATCCATGGCCTCCAGGAGACCGGAGTGGATAAAGATAAGGCCGTCCGGGGCGGCAAAGGCGTTGAAGTCCTTGTTTTTAATCACAAAGAAGTGATATTTGAAATATTGGGGGCCGGTGACCTTTAATATTCTTTGACCGAGATTATTTATATACTGGGTTACATCCGGGGCATCAATAAGGGTAAAGGATGTCCGCACCATACTCAACAACTTGTCTCCCACCTTCTTTTCCTTGCCTACCGAAAAGGCCAGCGCCGGGTTAAGCAAAATGGGCTGCAATAGCAGGGCCGCGAGGCAGAGAAAAATTGTGGGCCGCCTGCCCAATGAAATTGTTTGCTGGAAGGTAATTTTTCTGGTTAGCCGAGTGAATACTTGTCGATAGCTCATTTTTGTAATATACAACCAATATAGATAATTTTACAGTGTAAATGCCCCCCATTATTTAAAACAGATAAAATGATCCGAGAATTAAAGATTAAAAACCTGGCTCTTATTGAAGAGTTACAGCTTGTTTTTGAGCCGTACCTAACTGTTTTTACCGGTGAAACGGGGGCAGGGAAGTCCATTGTCCTCCAGGCCATTGCCCTTTTATCCGGCCGCCGTTCATCGTCTTCATGGGTACGAACCGGCGCCAAACAGGCAGTGGTTGAGGCCCTTTTTACCTTGCCGGATAATCCTGCCCTGCGGCAGAAGTTGCTGGATATGGGGATGGAGGTAGATGATGAACTGCTGATTAAACGGGTGCTGTTTGTCAATGGCACGAGCCGGTTTTACTTGAACGGCAGTTTGGCTACAGCCCGCCTGGTCACCCAAATTACCGAAAATTTATTGAGCGTGGCTAGTCAGCACGATCATCAGCAGCTTTTGGTGCCGGGTTATCATCTTGATTTTGTTGATTTGGCCGGTGATCTGTGGGGAACGCGTGAGGCTGTTGCCGCTCTCTATGACCAGTGGTCTGCCGCCAATAAGGAATTAGCGGCGCTGCGGCAAAAGGAGATGGAAAGAGAACAACGCCGGGATTTCCTGTCTTATCAGTACAAGGAGATAAATGGAGCCGCTCTGGAATTGGGTGAGGATGAAAAATTAGCAGAACTCCGGCAGCGCTTGAAATCTTCTGACAATCTTCGCAAATTGGGGCGTAACGGCATAGGTGACTTGACCTCCGCTGAGGATTTTCTGGCCCGCGCTCGTAAGGAAATTGCCGCCATGGCGGAGCTTGATCCGGCCATGGGGCAATTGGCGGAAGGGGTGGCCGAGCAGAGCTATTTGACGGCTGATTTGGTTGCCGGTCTGCGCGATTATCTGAACCAGTTACCAGCCGATCAATGCCAACTGGAGGAAATCAGCGCCAGAATAGATTTGCTCCAACAGCTAAAACGCAAATACGGCGCCACCCTGACGGAGGTTTTGGCCTATGGTCAAAAGGCCGGGGATGAACTTAAGACGCTGGACACTCTTGATGAGCGGCTT
>JAADIV010000071.1 GCA_013151175.1 Deltaproteobacteria bacterium
GGCTGGTTTCACGAAAACCGGCACTGGCCCGATCCACCTTTTCCTGCAGGGTCTCCTGATATTCAATAATTTTGTCCTGCATCCGGTCAAAGGTTCCGGCCAACTGGCCAAATTCGTCCCGGCTTTTAATGGCATCTGCGGCCCGCAGCTTAGGGTGTTTTTCCATGGCCTGCCGGAGTTTAGCCATCGGCTGCAACACAAAGGCATTCAACAGAATATAGATGGCAAAAAAGAGAATTAGACCTAGAACAATGGCCCCAGATATAAGCCATTCGCGGTTTCTTTCTATATGGCGGAGCAGAGAATCAATGGGCAGGGTAACCGACAGGGCGCCGCGCACCTCCCCCACCTTATAGCCGGGATGGCATTTCCGACAGGCGGCGGTGGTTATCAAAGGGGCCACATAACGGAAAAGTCTTACCCCCCGTTGGCTCTCCACCGTGGTCTCCTCGCCGTCACGCCCAGCAGCAAAGTCCCGCAGAGCCTTTTTCTCAAAGGAATCCGGGGCATTTGCCGGGTTAATAGGCTTAAGACTGGTTATATGAAACCAGTAATAACCTGTTTTTCGGGCATATTCAGCGAGATGCCGGGTGACCAGCGCCGGATTTTCACGGATATAAGAGATTCCCGACTGATCAATGATCATATTATGGGCCAGGTAGGGATTAGGCTTGACCCCGGCAGTCTTGACAATAAATATACCGCCATGATCGGCGATCCAACGGCGGGTGAGAACCATTTGCCGAAACAGCATCCGGGCCTGTCCCTCCATCTGGCGCAACAAAAGTTTTTTTTCCTGTATACCGATAAAGGTGAATAACAGACTGGTGCCAACCACAACAATCAAACCGATGATCGTAATTAGCCTGGCCCTTAAACTGGTTTGCAACAGGTCGCGGATTAACAAAATGACTCACCCCTTTTAATATTTCCGGCCCATGAAGATCCTTAAATCCCCTCTTTATCACGTTCGCTTAACTGAAAATACCGGTGAGCGGTCTCTCCTTTATCTGAAAACCTGATTTTAATCTGTTTAAATTCTCCCAGATTTTCAAGAAACAAGTCAGTTAAGCGCGGGTCAAAATGTTTCCCACACTCCGCTTTTATTGTATCACAGGCCTTTTCAATCGGATATGGGTCTTTGTACGGCCTCTTGGAGGTCAGAGCATCGAAGACATCCATAAGCCCGGTTATCCGGGCTGCAAACGGTATCTTTTCGCCCCGCAGCTTGCGCGGGTAGCCCGTCCCATTCCATTTTTCGTGGTGTGTTAAAGCTATATCGCGTGACAGAGTCATAAGTTCCGAGTCATGACCAGAAAGCAGATCCGCGCCGATCGTGGTGTGCGTTTGCATTATCTGCCACTCTTCATTGTCAAGTTTACCCGGTTTCAGCAGGATATTATCGGGAATACCGATCTTACCAATATCATGCATGGGAGTCGCGTTGAGCAACAATTCTTGTCTCCTCTCCGATAAACCGGCTAGTTTGCCGAGAAGGGCGCACATATGGCTCAGACGAATAATATGGGCACCCGTCTCGTTGTCACGGTACTCAGCGGCACGCCCAAGGCGGTGGATAATCTCCAGACGGGTGTCATGCAATTCAAAGGTACGTTCCTGTATCTTACGTTCCAGAATAATATTCTGATTTTTGACCTCGTTGTGCAAAAGTCTGACCTTGAGGATATTGGCGATCCTTGTTGTTGTCTCCAACTGGTCAAAGGGCTTGGTTAGAAAATCCTGGGCTCCGCCAGACAGGGCCCGGATTCTGGTTTCATGATCCCGCAACGCCGTCAGCACCAAAACCGGTATATAGGAACCGCCCTCAACCTCTTTCAGTTTTTCCATCACCTGATAGCCGTTGAGATAAGGCATATTAATGTCCAGCAGGACAAGATGCGGTTTATAGGCCGCGTACAGCTGTGCCGCTTTACGCGAATCGGTTATACTCAGTACGGAAGAGTACCCCGCCGTTGCAAGTATATTTTCGAGTAATTCAACATTTTCCTGATTATCGTCAATAATCAATATCCTGGCATCATAAATGTCTTGTTCCGTTAGCATGATTTTTTTGTCTTATCGTTTAAGATGCTGCCAATAACCCGATATAACTCACTGATATTAAATGGCTTGGTGATATAACCGCAAAAGCCCGCCCGCAAGGCTCTTTTTATCTCCACGGGCATGGCATTGCCGCTAAGAGCAATAACGGGAATATCTTTTGTTTCCTGAAGTTCAGCCAACCGCTGTAAAGTCTCAAAGCCGTCTATATCCGGCAGATTTAAATCCATCAGGATAAGATCAGGCTTATGGGCAACGGCAAGTTCTATACCCTCCCTGCCGTTCTTGGCGGTCAGTAATTTCAGATTAGCAGAATGCCCCAAAACCGCCGCCAATAATTCCCGGTTAGACGGGTTATCCTCCACATATAGTAACGTGTAATCCCCCGTTATTTCGCAATATTGCGTCTTTACCGGTGGTCGGCAATTATTCCCTGGCGCGACCGAACATTCAGCAAGTGGAAGTTCGATGAAAAAATTGGTCCCTCTGCCGATTTCACTTTCGGCTCCGATACTACCGCCCATTAATTCAACAAGCTGTTTGGTAATGGTAAGCCCTATACCCGTCCCCTCCACAGCCGAATTTTCCGCCCCCAACCGGTCAAACGGCGCAAATAACGAATCAATCTTGTCCGCCGCGATGCCAAGGCCGGTATCGGCAACCACCAAGCGCAGCACGGAACCGCGTCTTTGGCATGAAAGACTTACAATACCGCCTTCCGGTTTATTGTACTTAACAGCGTTGGAGAGCAGGTTCAGGATAACCTGCCTGAGCCGGGTGTGATCGGCCGCCGCAAAAATAGATTCGTCCGGCATCACGTACTGTATTTCAATGTTACGGGACGCGGCCATTGGGCTGATCAGGTCGATTGATTCACGTATAACGGCCGCCATACAGACAGGCTCAATGGCCATCTCGATACCGCCGGACTCAATCCGGGCCAAATCAAGAACACCGTTGATAAGTTGCAGGAGATGATCACCGGCCTGCAGGACTTTTTGGATATGGGCCTTTTGCTGGTTAGTTAAAGGATTTTCCCCGTCTGTATACAGCAGTTGCGAGAAGCCGATGATGGAGTTCATCGGGGTGCGCAGCTCATGACTCATGCTAGCCAGAAATACCGATTTGGCCTGATTTGCCTGCTCCGCAGTTTCTTTGGCCTCCTTTAAATCTTCGGTTATGCGCTTCAGCTCGGTAATATCTGTTACCAGGGCGAATGAACCGACTTTTTGTCCTCTTTCGTCAGTAAACGGGGTGGCATTGAACAGACAGGTAACACTGGTTTTATCCGGACGATCCAAGGCCATCTCATAGACGCCGGTCTCTCCTCGTTGGCGCCTGGCAAGCTGTTCTGTAAGAATTTTACGATTATCATCATCAACAAAATCAAAAATTGAGCGGCCGAGAATCTCCGCCGGTGTCCTGGCAAGAATGAGACAGAGCGCCTCGTTGATCTCAACGGTTTTAGCGTCATTGTCCAGGAACCAAAAACCTTCATTGGCGGTTGCCAGTATTTTTTGCAGGTGTTTCTCGCTCTCTATCAAGGCTTCATGGATACGTTTCTGCTCGGTAATATCCTCTTTAACCGCTACAAAACTGGTTATCTCATGCCGTTGATCAAATATGGGTGAAATGGAGACCGTTTCCCAGAATTTTGCACCATCCTTTCTGATATTGCACATCTCGCCATGCCAGTCCCGCCCTGACAATAGCGTCTGCCATATCTCGGCGTAAAAGTTCTTGGACTGCACTCCCGCATTCAGGATGCGGGGGTTTTGGCCAAGCATCTCCTGAGCGCTGTAGCCGGTAACCTCTTCACATTTTGGGTTGACATACGTTATCTTCCCCGCACAGTCGGTTATCACAACCGAAACAGGACTGTGAGTGATAGCGGCAGAAAGTTTTCTGAGCTCCCCGGTATTTACATACCGCCTGATAATCTCCCGGCGGGTAAATAGATATAGGGCAATGGCCATACCCCAGATAGCGAGCAGGATGGTGATGACAATGAGTTTATTATTACTGTCGCGCAAAACTTCAATAAATGAGACAGACAAATGCCTTTTTGAGTCGAGCAGTACCAGGCGCCAACCGGGTAAATAATTGATGGCAGAACTCAGGAGATAGAAGTGATTCTGTTTGCTGTCTAGTGCCTCGTTATCCGATATCTTTGTGAGTCCGATCCAGGGCCACGGGCCGGAACCATATTTACGACTTTTTTCCAGGGCCGTAACCATCTCGTGTCGAGGCTGCCACAACCAGCTCTGTTCATATTTTTTATAAGTACTAAAAAAAATCATCCCTTCAGGGGTCACCATACTCATTATTACCTGATTGTTGGCCGCTGATAACTCCGGGGTAAACTGATCGGCCGTAAGCTTAATGACTATAACTCCAATAACCTCTTTCCCCTGATGACCGTACATCGGCTGACTGAGATAAATCCCCATTTTATGAGAGGTAATGCCGAGGGCCGCGTACATTGCCGGACTCCCGCCTATGGCATTTTTGAAATATGGCCGGAAAGCATAGTTTTTGCCAATAAAGCTGTGAGGGCTGTTTCTATTACTTGAGGCAACAACCGTCCCGGAGCGGTTCAGAAGGTAGCAGACATCCGCCTCGAGAATATCCCTGGCCAAGTCGAGATGATAATTTGTGATTTGCCGCGATTCCGGCGTCGGCTTGATCAACGGCAACGATAATTCATCGTTTTGGGCCAGTAATTTTAAATTTCTTTTAAAAAAGAAAATCTGCGAGGTGACCTGCTGCAGTTTGGTGGCAAAGGCATCTCTATCCCTGTTGTAACCAACATCCTGCCGAAGTATTACCTCCGTTCTCAAATAAAAGAAGCAAACCAGAAGAGAACACAGGATGATTGCCATGGTCATCAGACCTATCCAAGTTAGTTCCTTCCTCTGACCAAAATAAATGGGGGAAATATCAAACATGACATAATGGGCCGGTTAAGGGGCAATGAACACTGACAAAAATACTACTGCCGCAAATGGTACGAAATTTTTATAAATCTTACAACCGCTATTAAGGATTTTTCCCATGCCCTCTACGCCCTTCATGGTGAGTTATTATCCGCGCCTGTATTATTCTTCGCCATAGCCAGGCGCGGCAAAGACAGCAAACGGCCGCCGCGAAATGGACATTTACGGACACCGGAAAAGCACGTGGTGTTCGTAAATGAACAACTTAGCGCCTCGCAGGGCGCTATCAATGACGTCCAATAGATAGATGAACAGAGCGAGACCTTCGCCCACCCGCACGCCGGACGGTATTATCACCCATAAATAAACAAAGACTGCAGATGAGATGCGGCTGAATAATTACGTTTGGCATACCACTTGCAGTCTGACATAGCCATGGGAAGAGTTCGGTTGCTAATTATATCTTGGATATTGCCGCTGCTTTTGTTGGCTTCTGCCAGTGGAGCCATGGCAGCGAAAACAAGGATGCTGTTTTTTTATCAGGACGGGTGCCATTGGTGCGTTCAGATGGATGAGATTCTGCATGAGCCGGAGGTGAGCGGACTTCTTCTTAGACACACTCAAATAATTCGCGTTGATGTACATGGACGGAATAAGGTTGCTGCCCTGGGAAAGACCGGCATCAGCCTCACAAAAGAGTTTAAGGTCTATGGGACTCCGACAATTATTCTGTTGGGAGACGGCGGGAAGGTGCTCTTGCGGATTCCCGGCGTCTTGACCAGAAAAGATTTTCTGGATGTTATCTGCCATTATATTCCAGGTATGCAGAAGAAAAAAGATTGCGTTGAAAGAGTGAGCGCATTGTAGTTTTGCGAGAGAGGACGTTTGAGTACCAAATTACTAAATTACTTCAAAAAGGAGGAGATTTATGAGTGTTATGGACACGGCCAGAACGAAGGGCCATTTGCTATGGGCGGGGGCCGCAATTTTTTTTATGGTCGCGGCAATACCGGTATGGGCGCACGCCGGTAATGCTAAAGAGGGCAGGAAGATCGTCATAACCAAGAAATTGGGCAACTGCATCGCCTGCCATTATCTCCCCAACGTGGAATCCCCCGGCAATATTGGCCCAAACCTGGTTAAGGCTATGCAGGCATACAGCATGGCAGACCGTGCGGATGTAACCCAATGGGTTCGGGATGCCAGAAAATTTAATCCCCATACCATCATGCCGCCATTCGGTGCCAACAAGATTTTAACGCCCCAACAGATTGATGATGCGGTTGCGTATCTTTACACATTAAAAAAACAGTAACCACAAAGGAGAAATAAATGAAAGGAAATGATTTTTCACATTCAAGAAGAGAGTTCCTGAAGAAGACCGGCCTTGCCTCAGCCGCCATTCTTTCTTTCAGCGCGCTTTCTAGCATTATACCGGTTGGCGGCTCCTCCGGCTGGTTAGGGGCGCGTGATGCAGAAGCGGCCGCAGAAAAAGGGGAAGACATAAAAGAAGTATTGAAGAGTACCTTTGGCAGCCGCCGGATCAAGATGGCCAAGGTAAATATGAAGGTGCCGATTATCGCGGAAAACGGCGCCGTAGTGCCAATCAGCATAAGCTCTGATCTACCCATGGACAAAGGGAATTATGTAAAGAAGATATACATCTTCGTGGATCATAACCCCCATCCTCTGGTGGCTAGCACGGATCTGACCCCGGCCAGTGGCAAGGCCGCCTTTTCTCTGCGAATGAAGATGCGCAAAACCTCTCCGGTGCGTGCCATCCTGGAGACTAGCAACGGGACCCTCTATGGCAGCACCAAAACGGTAAAGGTAACCATCGGCGGCTGCGGAGGCTGATGATCCAGACGTTATTAAGAAGGGGGTTAGCACGCCCCCGGAATATGTCTAAGCGTAAATAAAGATAAGGAGATTCACAATGCCAAGAGGAATAGGAAAAATAAAGATCAGATTGCCCAGAACAGTACACAAGGGGCAGGTAATAGCCATTAAGACATTAATCACTCATCCCATGGAAACAGGCAATAGAAAGAATAAGAAAACCAAGAAAAAGATCCCGGCCTTCTATATCAATGATGTAAACGCCTATTACGGTGACAAGTTGATAATGCATTCGGATTGGACAACGGCCGTGAGCGCCAACCCTTTCATGACATTCTATCTCAAGGCCGATAAAGAGGCACCGTTGAAAGTTGTCTGGAAAGATATAAAGGGTGGTGTTTACCAGAAGACCGTACAGATCACGCCCAGGTAGAGTATGGGTTTGTGCGTTGTTGTTAATCCAGAGAGTGGAGGTAATAAAAAAATGTATAGACTAGTGACTTTTTTAAAGATGTTTGTCCTGACTGCAGCTGTCGGGTTGGTTTTCGGGACATTTGGTTCCGGAACCCCGGCCCAGGCGGCCACGAAGTCCAGTGCGACAATTGAGCAGTTAACGCCCAGTATGTCCTACGCCGAGTACAAAAAACGCTATGAGAAGTATTACGGTGATGCCACCGCGCAGATGGCCGAGGAAGGCAATCCCGCGGACTTCCTGCTTGATGATGGTAAGGATCTCGCCAATAAGGTGGTGGGCAGTAAGGGAAAATCGTGTGCCAGTTGTCATGGCAAAGATGCCGTAAAGCTGAAAGGCGCGGCCACGACATTTCCCCGATACGATGCGGCACTCAAAGGGATTATGACCTTTCCCCTGCAGATAAATACCTGCCGTGAAAGGCAGATGGGAGCCAAACCGTTGAAGTACGAGTCCTATGACCAACTGGCCCTGACCATGTACATCAAATCACTGTCCAACGGCATGCCGATCCGTGTTAGTATTGACGGCCTAGCCCAACCTTTCTACAAGAAGGGCGAAGCCACTTATTACCGGAGACAGGGCCAGTTGAACTTTAGCTGCGCCATCTGCCATGTCCAGTATGCCGGCTATAAGGCCAGGGCAAACCTGATCTCAAATAACAAACATCATGCCGATCACTGGCCGGGCTATCGTTTAAAATGGAATAAAACCGGATCGCTGCAAAGACGTTTCCGGGGCTGTTTGAAGAATATGCGCGCCAAGCGTAAACCCTACGAGAGTGCAGAGTACCGCGACCTGGAATTATACCTGACCTATATTAATAATGGAGATCTGATTCAGGTACCGGGAATGAGAATGTAACGATGTGTCGGGCATAGTGAGCGTTTCGACAGGCCCAGAGAGAACGGTTTGGCCGCATAGATAACTACCAAACTATTATGAAGGAGAATAAAATGCGTTTATCGAGACGGGATTTTATCCAGATGGCCAGTTTAGCGGCTGGCTCGGCTCTGCTGCCGCCGGCAGCTCTGGCCAAAGGATTAAAGCCTGAAAGTCTGCTGAAATTCACCCCCAAAGGGGGCTTGACTATTTTGCACACCACCGACAGTCATGCCCAACTGGTGCCAATGTATTATCGTGAACCGGATGCCAATATAGGTGTCGGCCAGGCGGCCGGTCGGCCGCCTCATATCACCGGCAAGGCGTTCCTCAAATATTACGGCCTGCAGGCGGACACAATGGCGGCCTACGCCTATAGTTGCGATGACTATATTGCCCTGGCCAAAGAATTCGGCAAGATGGGCGGCTATGCCTATATTATGACCTTAATAAATCAGATCCGCAGTGAGCGGCCCGGTAAGGTTCTTTACCTTGATACCGGAGATACCCTGCAAGGCTCCGCCACTAGTCTCTGGACCCGTGGCGAGGATATGGTTCGGGTTATGAACCAGATGAAATGCGATGCCATGACCGGCCATTGGGAATTCACCTACGGTGAAGAGAGACTCATGGAACTGATCAAGATGATGGAATTCCCCTTCCTGGCTCAAAACGTCAATGATGCCACCTGGGGAGATCCGATCTTTAAGCCCTACAGTATCAAGTCGGTGAACGGGCTTAGTGTCGCCCTGATCGGTCAGGCCTTTCCCTACACCCCGATTGCTCATCCACGGCGTTTTATGCCAAACTGGTCTTTCGGCATCAAGGAAGATCATATGCAGGCCATGGTCGATGAGGTGCGGGCGAAAAAGGTCGATCTGGTAGTGGTTCTTTCACATAACGGTATGGACGTTGACCGGAAAATGGTCAGCCGAGTCAAGGGCATTGACGTTATCATGGGAGGTCATACCCATGACGGGGTGCCTAAACCGATTGTGATTGGCAATACCCTGCTCATCGCCTCCGGCTGCTCCGGGAAGTTTCTTTCCAGGCTTGATCTTGAGGTCAAGGGTCGCAAAGTGGTTGATTATTCCTACCGCCTGATTCCGGTGATGTCGGAGATGATCAAGCCGGATCAGGAAATGTCCAGGTTGATTAGCAAAATTCGCCGTCCCTATAAGAAGAAGCTGAACGAGGTTGTCTGCGAGACCGAGACTATACTCTACCGGCGCGGCAACCTGGATGGCAGCTTTGACGAGCTGATCTGTGACGCCCTGATGGATCACTACGATGTTGACTTCGCCCTTTCTCCAGGGTTCCGTTGGGGCCAGACAGCTCTTCCCGGCCCCGTCACGGCCGATGAGGTCTATTCCCAAACAGCACTGACCTACCCAAATACATACAAAAGCACAATCAGCGGCAAAGCGTTGAAAAACGTCCTCGAAGATATTGCCGATAATATTTTCAACCCCGATCCCTACCGCCAACAAGGGGGAGATATGGTTCGCAGCAAGGATCTTGATTTCACCGTGAAACTGGCGGGAAGCATGGGTTCCCGTATTGGGGATCTCAAGGTAGGTGGCAGACTCGTCCGCCCCCAGGACAAATTCACCTTTTCCGGCTGGGCCTCCATGAGCGAAAAGCCGGGGCCGCCTATTTACGATGTAGTTTTAAACTATGCCCGCCGCAAGAAAAAGGTGCGGGTGACCATCAAACGTCCCAAGCTGATCTAATTGTATCAGACAATTATTTAATCCTTTAAGGCGCCCCTCGAAGTGAATTGACTTTGGAGGCGCCTTTTTTTATAGTGCCGCTATGAAACTTAATATCACGCAAAGATTTTTCCTCTCCTGGCTGCTTTTGGCCTGTATTATGCCGTTTCCGGTTTATGCCGCCGGTTCGAAGTCTCCGGCTCCCCTCCGTCTGCTCCTGATTCCCATGGAGGCGCCGTCCCGAATGTACCAGGATTTTCTGCCCCTGAAGGATTATCTGGAAAAAAGGCTGCACCGGACGATTGAGTTGGATGTTGCCCGCAAAAATTCTGAAATTGCCGCCCTCTTCAGGGAAAAGAAAACCGATATCGCCTTTGTCTGCCCCACTCTCTATTGCGATCTGGCCCAGGCTGTACCGGTAGTTCCTCTGGTCAAACTGGAGATTAACGGCAGCGATCAATATCGGAGCGCCCTGGTGGTAAGGAAAGATTCGTCCATCACCAGGGTGGCTGACCTCATCGGTCATACCTTGGTTTACGGGCGGCATAGCTGCCCCGGCTCCGGTTTATTACCTGGAATTATGCTGCAACGGGTCGGTTTGTCGGATGACAGTTTTTTTGAGGTGGTGAAGCTCGGTAATGATGAGAGCGCTCTCCTTACCGTAATGGGCAGGATGTTTGATGTTACCGGCGTCCCTGAGATGGCCGCAAGTTCCTTTACCAACAAGGGGCTTAGGATTCTCCGTTATTCAGAGCCAATTCCGCAGTATCTCTTCGTGGCCCGCACGGGATTGACACGTCAGCCAGGTCAAGACGGCAATGCTTGACCTGAATCAGGCGCCGAACCGCAAAGCGCTGATTGGCGCTATTGAGAAGGGGATGGACGGTTTCGCCGATGCCCATGATAGTGATTACGATATTGTCCGGGTGCTGATGGAAAGTCTGCGCCGGGGCAAAGGCCGCTTCTCCCTCCACCGGGGCGGGCATAATATTGTCGTCGAGCCTCTCTATTATGACGCGGATCTTTTCCGGCGCCTTAAACCCTTCCTAACAAAATTACGTCTGGATACCGGTTGGAATTATCATCTACGAATTCCGCCTGACATCGCCACTTTTCTGAAAATTAGCAAAGAGGGCAAGGGGGATCTGTATCTGCAAGAATCAGGACTTGAGCGGCGATATTCGCAGCCGCAAAATGAGCCGCTTGGCTCGTTGACGCTCATACCACCGGCAATGAATATTGGCGTTATTATTACCGCAGCTTCCGGTAATATAAAAAAACTGTTGGATCTCAAAGGTAAAAAGATAGGGGTGCCGTCCCGCCTTGCGGAGGGGGGATATATGGCCCAGACCCGTTGGCTGCAGAAGCATGGTATTCCGGCGGACACCATGCGGTTTGTGCCCTTGAGAACTTGCGAAAGGGTATTGATGAGTGTCTATCGTGGGGATGTCGCCGCTGGATTTTTGACGCTTGACACCCTGCATCGACTGCAAAAAGATCTCCAACCAAACCGTATCGTTATCCTCGGGGAATCCCGCCCATTGGGCAATTGGCTGATCTCGGCCCGGAAGAATATCCCCGGTTTTGTCAAAGATAAAATTCGTAAGATCCTGGTTGACAAGTCTCTTTATTCTCCAAAGGACGGGCCGCCATGAACCTCTTACAAAGTTTTAACCGCCGTACCAGTATCAAAACCAAGGGGGTGATTTATGTAGTCAGCCTAATTTTAGTCATATTTCTGACCGTCAGCGCCCTGGTAATGTCTGCGGTTAAAAAAAATCTTGTTGAACAACTCGACCAGTTTCACACTAGCATTGCCAAAAAACTCGCGCAAACGGCCTCAGACGTTCTGCTGTCAAGAGACTACGGCTTCCTGATGGAACAAATCAGTCAGTTAAAATCGACCGGGGAGGTGTCCAGAGTCAAGATCATTGATAAGCGGCATGTGATCGTTGCTTCGGATCGGCTCTCAGAGATTGGCGCCCAGGATGCGGCGCTTACGAAGTTTTTGACCTCGCGTGCTGCTAATGCCCCGGCTCAAGCGAAGATCGGGGCGGATATTTTCATGCCCATTGAGATCGGCCGGGACTCCCTGGGGGCGTTAAGGGTGGGCTTTAACTGGGAGGCAGAAGGCAGACGTATTGATCGGGAACTTGGCCAAACGATCCGCCAAATTCTTTATCTTGCCCTGGTTATTTTTGTCCTGGGCATTAGCGGTGCCTTCATCATCTCCAGGGCTCTGACCCGCTCAATCATTGAACTATCCAGAAAAATAGAAAAATTTGACGCAGAGATTTATCCGCAAGAGGTCCGAACAGAATTCTCCACCTGTAAAGATGAGGCCCAGCAAGTGAGGGACGCCTTTACCCGGATGATGGCAAATTTAAGGAAATACCTGGAACAAAAGAAAAAAAATTCCAAGGAACAGCAGCGGCTGACCTGTATGGCCACCGTTGGCCAGATGTCCGCCCAGATTGCCCATGAAACACGCAACAGCCTCTACGCGATCCGCGGGGCAATTTCCGGTCTGGAAAAAGCGGACAGCCTTGCCGAAAGGCGTGATTATGTCGAGGTAATTAAGGATGAAGTCCAGGAAATGACCAGAATGAGCGATGATTTTCTCCAGTTTGCCAGGACTCCCGAACCAGAGATCGTCCCCTGCTATATTGATGATGTGGTGCAAAGGATAGTGGATCTTCTCGAACCTGATCTGGAGGACGCGAATATCACCGTGCGGAAGCTAGGCCGGGGGATTCCGCCAATAATGGCCGACCCTGTCCTTTTGAAACGGGCCTTTATGAATCTCTTTTTAAACGCGATTCAGGCCATGGAAAAGGGCGGAACGATTACGGTGGAATATCTACTAGCGGGAAAATACGTGAAAACCAGAATCCAAGATGATGGGCCTGGAATCCCCGAAGAGGTCAATGTGAATGTCTTTCAGCCGTTTTTTTCCACGAAGATTAATGGTACAGGACTGGGGCTGTCCACTGTATATAAACTGGTTATGGCTCAACACGGCGAGGTTGAGTTGGAGGATTCAGAATCAGGAGCGTGTTTCATGATTCAATTGCCTATTGCCAAAGACGCCGGAGAGGTAAAGGATGCCTAATATTTTGGTTGTGGATGATGAGAGGAATATCCGCAAGGTTCTATCGAACTATCTGCATAAAGAAGGATTTGGGGTAGAAACTGCCCGTAATTACGAGGAGGCGGCACACAAGGTCAGCGAAGCGGGAATTGACCTGGTTCTCAGCGATATGCGTCTCCCTGGCCAATCCGGTCTCGATCTCCTGCGATGGATTAAAAGGACACAGCCTTCTTTGCCGGTGTTGGTAATTACAGCCTATGGCAGTATCGATAATGCAGTGGAGGTAATGAAGAGCGGCGCCTCGAGTTATTTGACCAAGCCGGTTGATCTGGATGAGATGTTGGCCCTTATCCGTCATACCCTGCTCAAGGAGCAGGCGATAAAGACCTCCCAGGCAGAAGATGAGACAACGGAACGCTTCGGAATTATTGGCAGCAGCCCGCCGATCAATGAGGTTATCTCCACGGTGCAGATTGTCAGTGCCAGCCGCGCCAATATATTAATTACCGGGGAGTCTGGCACCGGCAAAGAACTCGTAGCCCACGCGGTTCATTGCACCTCCACTCGCCGTGACTTCCCTTTTATCGCGATTAACTGCGCGGCCATCCCGGCGGACTTGATAGAAAATGAACTTTTCGGGCACGAAAGAGGAACCTTCACCGGCGCTGTTGCCCGAGCGGCCGGCAAGGTAGAAATGGCAGAACGGGGAACGCTGTTTCTCGATGAAATTGGCGAGATGCCCGTTACCATGCAGATCAAACTCCTGCGTTTTCTCCAGGAGCGGGTTTTCTACCGGATCGGCGGCCAGGAGCAATTGGCCTCAGACTGCCGGATTATTGCCGCCACCAACCGTGATCTGGAAAAGGAGGTGGAAAATGGCAGTTTCCGGGAGGATCTTTTCTACCGCCTGAACGTAATTCAAATCAGACTGCCCACCTTAAGAGACCGCCGGGAGGATATCCCCCTGTTGGCCCACCATTTTCTGGGTAAATACGCCAGGGAAAACAAAAAATTTATCCGGGGCATAGATTCTTTGGCCATTGAGGCACTCATGCGCTATGAGTGGCCCGGTAATATTCGGGAATTACAGAATATTATTGAAAGAGGCGTGGTTTTGTCCCGTCTCGATATGATCGTGTTGGAGGATCTTCCCAAAAAATTGCAAAACAGTATGTTGGAGGCGGAGGGTAAGGCACAACCACCGGCAGATCAGGATTTTCTGGAAATAGACGGAATGCCGCTTGCCAAAATCGAGCGAATTGCCATTCTAAAGGCCTTAAATTCCGAGAACTGGAATCAGACCCGCGCCGCCAAGATACTTGGAATAACCCGCCGCCAACTAAGAACCAAGATGGAAAAATATCAACTGCTGTAAGCCTGTATTTTTGCCCCGCCTCCACCCACTCCCGCCAATGTATCTTCACCCGGGCACAGCCCGTCTGAAAGGACATTTTAGGCCAGCAATAACTCTCCAGGTGTTCAGAAAGGGACAATTTACTCCGATTTTATGCCCTAAATGGGTGGCACGACCCTTGCAGATTATTCTCTACATGACTGCCGCTACGGGCAGGGAGAAAAATGGTTAATTCACATTATAATGTTCTTTAAAGAGAGGCAAAAATGGCAAGGGAAAAAGTTAAAGAGGGCGTGATTATAGCTTTAATCGCGCTTGGATTTATCGCGGTATTGTATTTTATCTTTAAAATCAAGGCCTACGGAAACCTGGATTCTTCCAATATGTCTGATGAGCAAATAGCCCTGATCAAAACTTCGATCCACCAGGCTCTGGTGTGGGGCGGCCTGATTATCGGCGCTATCATGGGCGCTATTGTCCAACGCTCCAAGTTTTGTATCGCGGCGGCCTGCCATGCCAGAATTACCATCGGCGATCTTTTCCAGACACGTTCCTACGCCATGGCCTTATTTGTGGCCATTTTGGGCACCCAGATTTTATATAAAATGGGAGAGGTTGATATTCAGTACAGTATATATGTCTCCTCCCCGTTTACCTGGCTCAGTTACATAGTCGGCGGCTTGGTATTCGGGGTGGGCATTGTCTATGCCGGCGGCTGTGCCAGCCGAATTCTGGTGCGCTCCGCCGAGGGTGATTTGGGGGCGTTGGCCAGTGTAATGGCCTTTATCCTTACCTCCGGCGCCACTTTATGGGGTATAATGGCCAATATACGGGTCGGTTTTTTCAACTCGTTCACCGTGGGCTTAAAGAGCCAGTATTTACCTGATATTTTACCGACAATACCCTGGTGGCTAATTCTCCTGGCTCTTGAAATAATCCTGGTAGTTTTTATGTTGATGGCCCCCAAAAAATCTGAGTGGTGGGGCCTGGCCTGGCCGGTAACCGGCGCGGCTATCGGTCTAACCATTGTCCTGGCCTGGTGGCTCAATGGCGCGGCCCATAAGGTCTTGCCGCTCATCGACAGCTTTTCCTTCAGCGGCCCCGCTGATCCGGCTTTATTGCAAAAGTGGCGGCCCAAGAGTCTTACCTTTGCCCTGGCTGATGCCCAGAGTTTCCGCTATATTATACTTTGGACGGGTGAGACCATTAATTTTGCCATTGCCACCGTATTTGGCGTTCTGGCCGGTTCATTCCTGGCGGCCCGTATCACCGGTACATTTAACTGGGTAGCGCCGCCGGTGCAGCAATATAAGTTTAATATCATCGGCGGCCTGCTCATGGGATTTGGCGCGGTACTGGCCCTCGGCTGTAATATCGGCCAAGGCTTAAGCGGCATCTCAACAATGTCTCTGGGCAGTATAACCACCATGACATGCATCGCTCTTGGGGCTATGGCCGGGGCAAAATTTATGCTTTGGAATATAATGAGAGAGTAAATTATGAAGAACACAACTATCAAAAATCTGTCCCTGCTCCTTATTATCCCGGCCATTTTGCTCGCCTTTAACGGCTGTGCGAGGCCGCGCCCAAATGTTTCGCAAACGACGCGCCAGAAAGAGGATAAACCCGTAGTAATCCGCTCTGTAACTGCGGATTACGATCAGGTTTGGGACGATCTGACTACAGCTCTGAACAACCGGGGACTGGTGATTTCATCGGTTTCCCATGTGGGAACGATGCTTGAACGTACCGGTAAGGCCCTGGGGCAGAATAAAAAGATCTTTGCCAGAGCCAAGGTTATGGAGTTTTGCAGCGCTGTCATCTCCAGAAAAATGATGGAAAACAATCCGCATTACATCGCCTTTTGCCCCTACCAGATTATGGTTTATTCGTTGCCAGATGATCCCGGCAGGGTATATCTGGCCTACCGCCGCTTGTTCTGGGGAAACGTCAAAGACCGGACAGTTTTAAAAACGGTTGAGAATATGCTGTCCAGTCTGATTAACGAAGTTATAGAAACGCAGAAGCAATACCAATAATAGTTAGTGTCTGTCCAGAAATGAGGATTTTTGTTCGTGTTCGAGATCAAGGCATGCGCAAAGTGAAAAACTCCGAAAAAACTAAAACCCGCATCCCCAGGCTCACAGGCCAGAGATGCGGGTTTTAGTTTTTGAAATGGTGGAGGCGCCGGGAGTTGAACCCGGGTCCGGAAATACTCCCCCGCAGACATCTACATACTTAGTTCTGTTTGGTTGCTTATCGCGCCTCAACCCCTCCAGAACCAGAGGCTTTTGGCGCTATCCCGTTAAAGTTTCACCGCGTGGTTACAGGCACACCGCACGGCTATTCCATGTAGTCGACGCTCATTCCAAACCCCATGGACAAAGGAATGGAGGAGCGGAAGCGGAACTAAGCCGCTACAGCGTAATTATAGTCGTCTGCAACTATATTTAGTTCTCCCTTTTTTACGAGTGTGAAGAAACTCGGTATGCAGTCTGAGCTTACATATCCCCGTCGAGGCCGTTTCGCCCCCATGTCAAAGATCGATATTGTTGTATCTATTACCCTTATTTAGCCGGGCCAACTCTCTGTTCGACTCCCGTTCCTTGATACTGGCGCGTTTGTCGTACATCTTCTTGCCCTTGGCAAGGCCCAGGGCAAGTTTGGCCCGGCCATTAGCCTTAAAATAAATCTTTAGCGGGATTAAAGCAACCCCCTTTTCCTGCACCTTGCCGATTAATTTTTTTATCTCCCGGCTTTTTAAGAGTAATTTCCGAACCCGCATCGGCTCAAGCGCCCCATTGGCGGTGAAAGCATAGGGGGAGATGTGAACGTTATACAGAAAAACCTCCCCTTTGATAATTCTGGCGTAGCCGTCCCGTAAATTAACTCGTCCGGCTCGCAGTGATTTCACCTCCGGCCCCAACAATACCATGCCCGTTTCAATGGTATCCTCGATAAAATATTCATGGTAGGCCTTTTTATTTGAAGCCACCACCTTGCCCTGAACGCTAGTTTTTTTCTTTGTCTTTGCCATATTTTTCAGTTGCAGACCAGGCGCAGTTACGATACGCCGGTAATCCTTATTGCCTCTTCAAAGGTGGTAACGCCGTTCCTGACCTTCCGCCAGGCATCCTCACGCAAGGTGGTCATGCCGTTTTTTATGGCATTTTTGCGGAGAAGATTTTCCTGCGAGGAAACGGCAATCATTGCCCGAAGCTCGCCGGTCATCGGAAATATCTCAAATATACCGCAGCGGCCAAGATAACCGGTGCCTCGGCACTCCTGACACCCCTTACCCCGTTTAAGTATAAATGTTTCGGCGGCCGGGGCGGCAAAACCCAGGGCGGCCAGATGTGCGCCACTGACCTCTACGTCTTCAACGCAATGGGGACAGACCTTGCGAACAAGGCGCTGAGCCATGGCTCCCAACATTGTTGATGCCACCATAAATGGTTGCACCCCCAGATCTATTAAGCGGGGAATGGCAGCGATAGCATCATTGGTATGCAGTGTCGAAAATACCAGATGACCAGTCAGAGCGGCCTGCATGGCATATCTAGCTGTATCCAGATCGCGGATCTCACCGATCATAATTATATCTGGATCCTGCCGCAAGATACTTTTGAGAATAGAAGAGAAGGTTACACCGGCGGAGGTCTGCACGGCAATCTGATTAAATTCCTCATGGACCATTTCGATGGGGTCTTCAACGGTGACGATATTTTTTTCCGGCGAAGCAATGTTTTTCAGGGTTGAATAAAGGGTAGTCGATTTGCCGCTGCCGGTGGGGCCGGTTATAAGAATAATACCGTGCGGGGCATGGGTAAATTTTTCATAGACGGCCAGGTCATGCGCTGAAAAACCAATATGGGGCAAATCCTGAAAGAGAACATCAGGATCCAGAATCCGCAGAACAGCCTTTTCGCCAAATGCCACCGGAATGGTAGAAACCCGAATCTCCGCCTCTTTGCCGTTATGCTCAACCTTGATGCGACCGTCCTGGGGCCGGCGTTTTTCGGCAATATTTAGGCGTGACAGAGACTTTACGCGGGAAATAATGGCTGCGTGCACCACCTTGGGAAGTTTATAAATGGTATGCAAAATACCGTCAATCCTAATTCTGATGAGACAATGCTCCCTCTTGGGTTCAATATGAATATCGCTGGCACGTTGATCAAAGGCATAATTAAACATATGATCCACCGCCGAGGTTATGTGGTGGTCGGAAGATGCTATGTCGTTGCTGGAAGATATTCTGACGTATTGTTCCAGATTGCCAAGATCAACGCCTCCCGGCCCCTTTAAGTCATGTTCAGCAGCAGAAATAGAGGATTGAAAACCGTAAAATTCGGCAAGAATCTTTAAGATATCGGCCTTGGGGCTGATATATGGCTGGATTTTTGTCTGATTGGCCCGCTCCAATTCGCCCAGGACATTAATATTTTGGGGGTCATAAATGGCAACGGCCAGAATGCCGTTTTTGATCTCAAAGGGCAAGAGAAGATGTTTAAGGGCAAAGATCTTGGGAATAGTCCCGGTAACGGTCTTAAGGTCAAGTTCCAGGGGGTCGAGTTTTTTAAAGGGCAGATTGTAATCCTGGGCGATATGGCGCATGATTAATTCTGCCGTCAGTTCCTGCTCCGGCCTGCCCGGCAGTTCGAAATGCAGGGAACTGATTATGTCTATCAGGTCAGGATAACCAACCGCCGGATCTTTGGCATCTTTGGCGGTTAGGGCCTGTTGACGGCGAATGAGGGTACGGCGCTGTTGATTTTTTTTCAGGATGATCTGCTCCTGCTGCTTTTTGTTCAGCAGCCCGTGTTTAATTAACAGATCGAGGAGATATGATTCATCGTGGATTGATTTGCTATTGGGGGCTGAGGCAGTCATAATTTTTCCACCATACTAAAATTATTAATAATTTTACAGTATAAATTATAGGGTATATCGTTTCAAAAATGAAGATTATGGTTTATAGTTGCCGGCGTAGGGGTGCGTCCCTTGAACGAAATACACCGCATATGCGTGATCGAGTCACCCCGATAAGACCATCGGGGGATAACCAAATAAGATAATGTGATCCAAAAACGAGCTATATGAAACCGCAAAAAACGTTATTTATTGAAAATATTAGAGAGGCGGGGGCTGTTGACAGCCTGTTTCTGGTTAAGGAAATGAGCCTGTATGAGACCAAGGCCGGCAAGCCTTATTTACGTCTGATCCTAATGGACAATACCGGCGAGATTGCCGCCATGGTCTGGGAGAATGCTCAACAGGCGGCACCGCTTTGCCAAACCGGGAAGGTATGTCGTTTTACGGGACAGGCCCAGTCTTATAAAGGTACTATACAGTTGAAGGTTGTGAAGGTTAAAGAGGTCAATGAGGCCGATATTGATCTTGACCTGTTTATGCCCACCACCTCAGGTAATATCGCCGGTATGCTCAAGGAATTGGCCGCTCTCATCAGATCGGTTGAAAATCCGCATCTCAGGGCCTTGCTGTTGGCCTTTGAAGGTGATCAGGAGCTTTGGCCGCTGTTTGCCAGAGCCCCGGCAGCCAAAATTATGCACCATGCCTAT
>JAADIV010000093.1 GCA_013151175.1 Deltaproteobacteria bacterium
CGATCAATTCTTTATTATTCATCAACTATCTCCGTACCGATACCTTGGCGGGTAAAAATTTCCAAGAGCAAGGAGTGTTCGAGGCGACCATCAATAATATGGGCCTTGCCAACCCCGGATTTTACGGCATCCTGGCAACATTTTACCTTGGGAATCATGCCGCCGCCAATCAGGCCAGAGGCAATATTTTCCTCTACCTCCCGGCTGTTCATAGAGGGAATTAGTTGCCCGGTATTATTCAGCACCCCCGCCACATCGGTGAGCAGGATAAGCTTCTCCGCCTGAAGCTTGACCGCGATAGCCCCGGCCACTACATCCGCATTAATATTATACGAGTGACCGTCCTCCCCAACACCCACCGGGGCGATAACCGGGATAAAATCATGCCGATCCAAAGTCACCAGAACTTCAGGATTTATAGCAGTTACCTGGCCAACCCGTCCCAAATCAATTAGTTCCGGCGGGGCATCCTTTACGGTGCTGGTAAGGTTCATTTTTTGGGCCTTAATCAAATCGCCATCCCGGCCAGAAAGCCCCACAGCCTTGCCGCCATGCAGGTTGATCAGGCTGACAATTTCCTTATTCACCTTACCAACCAGAACCATTTCCACCACATCCATGGTCTCGCCGTTCGTTACCCGCATCCCCTGAATATAGTTGGATTTAATATTCATTTTATCCAGGAATTTATTAATCTGCGGGCCGCCGCCATGCACCACTACCGGATTGATGCCAATATATTTCAACAGAATGATATCCAGGGCAAAATTTTGCTTTAGCTCCTCATCCGCCATGGCATGGCCGCCGTACTTAATTACCACCGTTTTATTGGCAAATTTTTTGATATAAGGCAGTGATTCAATGAGAATCTTGGCCTTTTCCATTCCTTTATTCATCTTTATGCCTGTTCCTACATTAATTACCGCAGCCGTAGAGACAATACCCCATCTCTACTCCCACAAAAAAAGAAAACAGATGCTCAATACAACCTGAGGCATCTGTTTTCAAGGGAAATCTGCCATGAACCAGTACAGGGTAAACCCTGAACGGCCCAGTAAATCCTATAGCGGCACAATATGGGGGCGCAGAAGAATAATCAATTCTTTTTTAACCGAACTAGTGCCATTGTTTCTAAACAATTTGCCAATTAATGGAATCCGGCCTAAACCAGAAACATGGCTGTCGGCATAAGATGATGAGTTATCAATCAGGCCGCCGACGATAAGCATCTCGCCATCCTTGACCCGGACAAGGGTGTTCATCTCCCGCAGATTTACCTTGGGCAACCCAACCTGATTGGCACCAAAAACCTTATACTCAATAGGTAAAGTCAATTTCGAAGTTACCGGTGTCAGGCTTAGGATAATCTCGTTATTATCGCCGATAGTGGCAACTACCCCCAGCCCCAGACCAGACATAACCGAGGCAGTATTGACGGTGTAAGTTATACTGCCGGTGGTGCCGTCCGTGGTAGAACTGACACTGTCCACATACTTGACATTCTGCCCTACGCTTAGCATGGCCGGCTGGCCGTTCATGACGCTGATTTTAGGACTTGATAATACCTCTACATGCCCCTGCTGCTTAATGGCATCCAACACCAGAGAAAAATTTTTATTTTCAAGGGTAAGGAATTGGGCATGAGTGGAGGAGGAAGACATCTTTTGAAAATCCAGTTTGAGGCCAAAACTGTTGCTTAATAAATCATCCCAATTGATGCCGGTAGTATCGTCATTGGTCAAAGTTACCTCAACAATCTTGGCTTCAATGGTAATCTGCTTGTATAACTCCGCTTTCAAATTATTCAAATAACTGGAAACTTTTATCAACAGCGATCTGGGCGCTGTTACAGTTATCAAGCCAATGGGTTGATCAATGGTGTAATAACCCTTACCGGCATCCGGCGGTGGTGTATAGACCGCCGCAGACGGCACCACTTTAGCCGCTTGAGCTTTCGTTGACGAAATCGCCGCGGACGCGGCCGGCGTACTCACAGGAACAGGAGCCGACCATATTTCCAGAATTTTATCCAGATTTTTCTTAATATTCTTCCATATATCAAATTTATTCTTATTACTGGCCATATTAAGGGTGCCGCTCATATTAGAGCCTTCCGTACTCCCCAAGACATCACCGCCGATTCCCACGGAGTAATTCATGGACATAAAAGGCATAGCAATATGAAATCGTTTGGTTTCCTTATGCTTAATGATAATGGTGTCACCATGTAATTCATAAAAATAATCTACCTGGCGTAATAAATTATCAATGGCCTCAAAAAAATCTTCCTCCGGCATAATGGTGACATTAACCAGGGCATTCTTATCCACATCACTGGCCCAACTCACATTCATTGACTTCAATTTGGCCAATTCCTGTATTACCACCCGCAGAGGTTTGGGGCTTGTGGTGGTTATTTTTGCGCCCACCGGTATCGTCATCTTACGGATCAGGCCAGACTTGATATCTCCAGTATCAGATATCAGATAAGAAGGATTTTGAAAACGCACCGGCAACTGCGCCGCTATTGTCTTCTTTTGAACCACCCGGTCATTTACCGCCCCCTTGGTCTGATTAGCTATAAATTTAGCGGCCTGGTCTTCAGGGGTGGGCGTGGCAGCAACACAGCCCCACAGAAACAGCATGGCGCCGAGGCTCAACAACCATAAAGCAGTGAGCAGGATTTTCGTGGTATTATTATCGCTTTTTATCGTGTGTGGCATCGTTTATCACTCCAAAATGGTAACTATATCACCTATTAGACATTACGTTGGATAGGTGCCAAAAATGTTTTCACTCACTTAACACCCACAGCTATCCGACCCTTGATATACTTGGCCAAATCCGGCTCCAGCCCATAACCGGAGTATGAGATAGCCCTATACTCCGCCACCGCCTTATCGGGCTGTTTTAGTTTATCGTAGATTCGCGCTTTGGCTATCATTATATCCAAATCAGAGCCGTATAATGTTTCATAACGGCCCAAAACAACCAGGCTCTTTTTTAGGTTTACCCGGTTTTCCAAATAACTGGCATAACTTACCAAAGCGGCCCGTGTCGGCCTCTTACCACGCACGGATCGTGCAAAGTATTTATCAGCTCCAGGCCGATGCATATTGGCCAAACCAACTGCGACCAGTAAAGCCGCTTGCCGGTCTTGCGGATCAACGGCCAAAACCTTTTCGGCGTAATCAACCGCTTTCTGGTTGTACCCCAAGTCAACCAGGCAAATGTTAGCTATCTGTTTGGCCACGTCAATATTCCTGGGCCATTTATCATAGGCGGCCTCGTACTGTTGCAGAGCCGCCTTAATTTTGCCCGCCTTAACCAATTTATCGGCACGTTGAATAATCAGATCGGCTGCCATCGCCGCCGGCGGTTGGGCCAACTGTTTATCGATCTTGATCTGTAACTGGTTAGCGGGAGCCTCTATTTCAAGGGCCTGCTCTTTCTTGTTTTCCGGCCAGGTAAAATTTTTGGATTTGGGTGAAATGACAATGGTATTATAACGCTCTTCTTTTTGCAGATCTTTCAAATTCAGCACAACATCTAGAACAAAATCCCACGGTACATTTTTTAAGGCCAACGTCAAAGAACCACTCACCGAATCATCAACAACTATATTGCGGCCGCTTATCTCACCAATAAGTCTAAAGACGTTATGCAGGTTAATTTTATAAAAATCCACGCTGATTTTTTGTTTATCATAACCGGCATCACTAAAGACATCGCCGGTAATTCCAACATTTTTAAGCTGAGATTTAAGTATGTCAACTTTGGGGGTTAATTTATGGCCGGCGGCCTCAGGATTTCCGGCAGCCAATTCGGAGCGGGCGGTTGCCTGAGCATCTAATTTAGACAGCAGGCTGCCCACAGCGTCCTGTTTTACGGCCCCGGTTTTCCTCAAAGTCGGCCTAAGCCCAGAAGCGGTATGTGCCGTTTTATCAACCGGCGTGACCGCCGCAGTCTGCCGCGCCGGGTTACTGGCCCCCGACATTTTAATGACAATATCATTAGCCTGCCGCTCAATCTTGTACGGCCAGTCTTTGGATAGCACAATTACCAATTTGGCAATAAATGGTTTTTTATCGGTAAGCACCTTGCCAGTGATCCGGACAACGGGATCTTGGTTGACAATCATTGGCAGCTTAAGATCACCCACAAACGAGGCCTTGGCGATATCAACAACCACTCGCAGGGGGTCAAAAAGCTGATAAGTTGTAAAAGTGGGTACCCCCTTACCCTCTACCGTTACGGTAAATGATTTGTCCGTTTTCGCAAAGGTGAGATTGGATATCTGATAATCAGCAGTTTCCCCAGCCCAACACACCGTCCAACCCCAAAAGACCAGAATGGCCAGACTAATACCTTGTTTAATCAGGGTATTCACTTGTTTCCCCCTTCTTTTCTCAAAACCATTTCGTTGTCTTTATAAAGTTTTCTACCATCGGCACCCAAAAACCACTCCTTGATAACCACGGCATTGGGCATGATTGCAACAACCTGACCACGGCGGCCGATCTTGGTGCCCGCCCTAATAACATGACCTTGACCGGTGGAATCCTGCACCATAGCCAGGGCCCGTTTACCGCTAAACAAAATTGCCACCAGGTCTAGTTGGCCAGGCTCAAAGAGCTGCATACCAGTCAAAGACGCAGCCTCCGAACCCGACTTCGCGGCGGCCTGCGCCTTAACCATTTGCTCAGACATAAAGGGCTTGAAGGGGTCGGAATGACCCCCAACACCAAAGGTGAACGGCTCCTTAAGCAACCTTTCCAGGGCCTTGGCGGCAGCGGACTTGACCACCACAACGCCCGGCGCAGAAGGCTTCCCGGCCGCATAAACCACCTGTGCCAACAGGCTCATGCAAACCACAAAGGCCTTTATCCGCCACCTGCAAAACCCTTTTGTATTATTTCTTGGCACGCTTTTTCTTCGCCCCTTTACTTGGCTCAATAAACTTATAAGTTACGAGATTCAGAGAAGCCCGCAAGACCACCTCACCATCTCTAACGGTGGGGGAAGTTAAATTCATATCGGCTAAATTGACAATTCTCGGCAATTTACTGACCGTATCCAGAAAATGGCCGATGTTGTCATAGGAACCCTTAACGGACAAGGCCACCGGAATCTCCGCGTAAAAATCATGCGGGCGTTCCGCTCCCGGCTTGAAAGATAAAATATCCAGGCCGGCAGCGGTGCCTTTACTGGAAATGCTAGTCAGCAGAGAAGGAATCTCCTTATTATTAGGAATAACCCGCGAGGCCTTTTTAAACTTTTTCTCAATTTCCGCCATCACAGCCTTCTGGCCGGCAAACTTTTTAGCCGCAATTTTAGCAGTCGCTATTTGCCCCCGCAAAGAGGCGATATTTCCCCTCAGGGCGGCAACTTGATCGCTCTTTGGAGAATAGGAAAGAAGGTAAAAGACTGTTATTGGCAGCAAGACTACAGCCGCACAAATCATCAGCTTGTGGTTCGTGTTTAGTTTGACCGCCTTATTTTCCAAAAAGGCATCCAGGGCAACTTTTATTGAAGAAGTATCAATATTCACTAGGGTATCCAGTATTTAAGGTCGGCTGAACAATGTTTTCTCAAGGATGACTCCGTTGTAAAGACAAGGTAAACGCCTTTAATTTCTGGTTCGCAACCTTGGTCATTGAAGAGTTCTGAAGTTCCGCGCCGGAAAAAAACGGCGAGGCCTTAATTTTCTCCATGTATTGGGCGATTGTCGCATTATCCAAGGCAATTCCGGCCAGGTTGATTGAATTATTTGCCATTCTTAAAGACTTTAGCCACATACGATTGGACGAGGTTAATTTTGCTATTTCAGCCAAAACCCGGACGGGTAGCTGCGAGCTGACCTTTAATTTTTCAATGACAGCGAGCTTATTCTTTAATATCTCCTGTTGCTTTTTAAGCTTATTGACCTTAGCGATAATGGCATCATACTTCGCCTTCTCGGCCTGGAGAGCAGTTTTTTTCGTCTGTAAACGGTTAATATTTATTGACTGGTTATAGCCGACAAAAAAAATAATTATCAGAAGAATAAACAAGCCGACAATGAGTGAAAAAAACTCATTACGAATTCTGATTTTTTGTTTTATCTGCCGTACCGGCAGGAGATTTATAGTTATCATTATAAGACCGCGAACCTTATTGCCAAACCGGTGGCAATCGCCATCTCCGGGGCTATGATCTTTAAATAATCGGCGTCTATATCGTTACTCTTATCCATATCGGCAAAAGGATCAAAAATTTCAGCCGGCAAACCAATTTCTTTTGTCAATAATTTATCAAAGCCATTAATTTTGGCGCCGCCGCCGCTTAAAACAAGGCGATTAATTTCATCATCAGGATAGTTTGAGATGTAAAAATCAATGGCTTTTTTGATCTCTAAGATCCACTGGCTGCAATTATTAACAAAAATATCCTCAATAATCTGCCCGTTATCCTCTGCCGGCAGACTGCCAATTTTAATTGATTCCGCTTCCTCGTACTCTAGCTTCAACCGGCCCTGCATCTGCTCCGTAATCTGGCGGCTGCCCATAACCACGTCCCTGGCCAGAATTGAGGCGCCGTGCGCAATTATATTGATGCTCATCTTTGAAGAGCCTATATCCACCAGGGCAACATTTTGGCCACTATCGGCGTTAATTTCAAATGAGTTTTCCAGAGCAAAGGCATCAACATCAACCACCACCACCTGTAAGTCAATTTTGGCCAACATATCCAAATAGGTATCCACTACATCCTTTTTGGCCGCAACCAACATAATATCAGTAAAACCAGATTCTTCAGTGTTGGTATTCAAATCATGATAGTCCAGATACACCTCATCGACATCAAAGGGAATATATTGCTCCGCTTCCGACTGAATATGCGCCTCCAACTGCTTATCTTCCATAACAGCCACATTAATTTTCTTAACAATAACGGAATAACCGGACATGGATATCGCGACTTTTTTCCGCTTTATCTTTAGGTTCTTTAATAACGCCGCGATAACGGCCCCAACAGCATCCGAATCCTGCAACACCCCGTCTTCAACCGCACCGGCCGGCAACTGCGCGCTCCCAATTTTTAATAATTTATATCCATCACCGGTTTGGCTCATCTCGCAAATTTTTACAGATGATGAGCCAATATCAAGCCCCAGGGTCAGCGGCTCCGATTTACGGAGTCCCGGTAACGGCAGATTAAATTTTATTGGTAATTTAAATTTACCCATCTTCTATTATCAACCCCGATAAAGCGTGCACAAACTAACCATTCTCAATTATCAAAAACTTTTTTCTGACAAGACAAAAAATCAGCCACAAGGCGCGGTGGTTTGATTTTGCGCCTATTCCCACGAACAACAATACGCAGGCAAGGTAAATTAATTCATAAAAAATATTATTTGTCAAGCATTTAGACGTTAAAAACCCATAAATTTCAACCATTTTGCCTTTTCTTAATTATTATTTTTCCCTTAATTAGGGAAGAAATAATGTATGTGGTGTAATACCAATGCCAACTGGCACCATATATTGTTTTCCCCTTTCTTATTAAAAATAAGCGAATAGAATTAATCTTACTTGAGTTTTATAGCGTTTTGGGATACTTATTACCCGTTTGAATTTACGACTTTTTAATGATTCCCTGTTCATAAATCTTACGAAAGGAAACATTTGTGCACTCCCCAGAAACCAACCTTAAACAAAAATCCACCTTGAGAGAGTACATCGAGGCCATTGTCGTTGCCCTTATCCTCGCTCTCTTTATTCGTTCCTTCGTTGTTCAGGCCTTTAAAATACCCTCCGGCTCCATGGAACCTACTCTCCTTATCGGGGATCATCTCCTGGTAAATAAATTTATTTACGGCATAAAGAATCCTCTTACCGGCACCACCTGGATCCCAATCAGCACCCCGCATAGGCGAGACATCATAGTATTTAAATTCCCCTTAAATCCTAGCGAAGATTTTATCAAACGGGTCGTGGGAGTGGCGGGGGACAGAATCAAGGTGGTCAATAAAGAGGTTTTTGTCAATGGCAAGCCCTTCAAAGTTAAAGAGGCAGTACATTTAGATCCCAATATAATTCCCGGTAGTATCCAACCCAGGGACAATTTCGGCCCGGTGACCGTGCCGAAAAATTCCCTCTTCGTCATGGGCGACAATAGGGATAACAGTTATGACAGCCGCTTTTGGAAGTTTGTAAAACTGAAGAGTGTCAAGGGCAAGGCCTTTATTTTGTACTGGTCATGGGCCAAAGAAAATTTTTCGGTACGTTGGAACCGAATTTTCCAACTATTACACTAGGATAGGGCGTTTACCTGAATAATATGGATACCGATTACCGTTTTGTTCATAAGCATATCTTGAGTCTGCAGGACTTATCGCAAAGCGATATTGAATATATTCTAAAAACTTCCAAATCCTTCAAAGAAATTTCAACCAGGTCTATCAAAAAGGTTCCGACTCTGCGCGGTAAAACCATTATAAACCTGTTTTTTGAACCAAGCACCCGCACCAGACTGTCCTTCGAAATAGCCGCTAAACGGATGAGCGCCGATACCTTCAATATTTCGGCCGCCACTAGTTCCACCACTAAGGGTGAGACCCTCATTGATACCGCCAAAAATCTGCAGGCCATGAAGCCGGACGCCATTATTATCCGGCACCCGGCTTCCGGTACCGCCCATTTACTCACCAGATATATTGAGGCATCTATCATTAACGCCGGCGATGGAACCCACGAACATCCTAGCCAAGGCCTGTTGGACATGCTGACGGTGTATGAAAAAAAACAAACCCTATCCGGCTTGAAAATAGCCATAATTGGCGATATTGCCCATAGCCGGGTGGCTCACTCCGACATTATAGGATTCACCAAAATGGGCTCAGAGGTGCATGTAAGCGGGCCGGCCACGATGATGCCGCAAGGCCTCAAGGAATTAGGAGCGGTGCCGCATCTGAATATCCGGGAGGCCGTAAAAGATGCCGATGTAGTCATGGCCCTGCGCATTCAAAAAGAACGCCTGCACGCCCCGCATATCCCCTCCACGCGGGAATATGCGGAATTTTTCGGCATTAATCGGCAAATAAGCCAATTGGCCAAACCGGACGCCATTATTATGCACCCCGGCCCCTTGAATCGCAATGTTGAGCTCACTACAGATCTGGCAGATGGCCAACAATCTGTTATTCTGGAGCAGGTGACCAACGGCGTGGCCGTGCGCATGGCATTGCTCTACCTTGTCCTTGGTTCCTGATTTTTTTGTTTAGCCGTAACTGTTTGCAGGGTACCGAATCTGCTTCGTTATCGCCCTGCTCACGTACAGGGAGTACGCTTCACAGGACGATGCCTCGCATCTCCGGTACCCTGCAAACAGTTACAAGTCCTGTGGTTATTGATTATTAGCGATCATGAGGCGAGTAGTTACGTTTAGCCGCAGATTTACCTGAAAGGGCGTAAGGCACCCATAAATAACCATTCGATATGTCAAAATCAATATTACTTAAAAATGGCCGTTTGCTCGATCCTGCCAATGGTATTGACCGTATTGGCAATTTATTCATCAGGCAGGGACGTTGTTATGATGCCGCTGATGCCTCTGACGGTGATATCAGGGAAATTGATATGACCGGTAAGTGGCTCATGCCCGGATTTATCGACTTGCACGTCCATTTACGAGAACCGGGAGAAGAGTACAAGGAGACGATAGAATCAGGTACTGCGGCGGCAGTAGCCGGCGGTTTTACCGCTGTAACCTGTATGCCCAATACCATACCTGTCATTGACTCTGAGCAGGGCATCGATCTTATCTTGAGTAAGGCGCGGCAGGCAAAAATGGCACGGGTATATCCAGTGGGCGCCATCAGCAAAGGCAGCCAGGGTGAGGAAATCGCCGAATTTGGCGCGATGCAGAGGGCCGGCGCCGTAGCCTTTTCCGATGACGGGCATCCGGTTGTAGACAGCCATCTCATGCGGCAGGCCCTGGATTACGCCAGTAATTTCCACAGCCTCATAATTTCCCACTCTGAAGAAATTTCCCTTAGTAAAAATGGGGCGATAAATGAGGGGCCGCTAGCAACTCGTTTGGGATTAGCGGGTATTCCGAGAGCCGCCGAAGAGATTATGGTGTATAGAGACCTGGCGTTGGCCGAATATACTGGCCAACGCCTGCATCTGGCCCATATCAGCACCAGGGAGTCAGTGGATTTAATCAGGCGTGCCAAAGCCAGGGGCTGTCGGGTAAGCGCTGAAACCGCCCCCCATTACTTTTCCCTCACCGAAGAAGCCATTGGTCTTTATGACACCGCAGCCAAGATGAATCCACCCCTGCGTACCGCAGATGACGTGGCGGCAGTTAAAGAGGGGCTGCGTGATGGCACGTTGGATGCCATTGCCACCGATCATGCCCCCCACAGCGCCCAGGAAAAAGAGGTGGAATTCAGCCTGGCAGCTAATGGAATAATCGGCTTGGAGACGGCGGTTTCGCTGACATTACGTTTGGTTCAGGAAGGGGCTATTACGGAAAAGAGACTGGTGGAATTATTGGCCGTAAACCCGGCCAAAATTATTGGCGTTGAGGGCGGCTCACTACAGACAGGCGGTCTGGCGGACATAACTGTAATTGACC
>JAADIV010000108.1 GCA_013151175.1 Deltaproteobacteria bacterium
CGTTCAACTCTGGTAATTTGCGGCAGGTCGGAGGCCCGACAAATTGACACCATATTGGATGACCAGGCGGTGGCAAAATTCAGCCTTGGCCCCAGTTCCACCACTCTAGCCCCGGAAAAATGCGGTTGTGGGCTGACGGTACGGGCAATAAAGCCATCCGCCAACAATAATGCCAGTTTCTTGATTGCCGCATCCCCCAGAGATTCGGAAGACTCGATATTGAAGCAATACTCCATATTGCCGGACATTTTACGATATAATTGTTTGATTACAGTACCCATTATTATGCCTTTTATTTCCCGGAACGGCTTACCAGGTGTTTAAGAATATAATTATTTAGTTAATTACTTGACAACATCTCAGACGGTGTTATCATTGTTACATAACATTTTTTGTTATTCTCTATCTCTTCTCTCTTTAGGGGAGGCGCAAGCCTCCCCTTTTTTTATGTTATTTCTCCCCTTGATACGATCGTTGCTGTACCGCTGTTATCTATTTCTCCCTGCAAGACACGCATAATATTGTCGAGGGGGGTCGGAAAATTTACGGCCAACGGCGCCACCGGCGTACCAGCTCGTTCGGCCTGTCTGATGGCGCTTGCATTGGGAAACACGGCAATCAACCGGTCTGGCAGAAGTTCCTGCAGGAAGGACTCGTCCTCGGCATCGTTTATGTTGTTACCGATAAAGGAAATGCGGGGAATACCCACCTCCCGCGCCAGTTTCCGGATCTTCATTGCTGTGCGTACACTCGACTTTGAGGGGATAACCACAATTAACAGGTGGTCAACTCCGGCAATTGTGCCACGTCCAAGATGCTCGACTCCCGCTTCCATGTCTAACAAAACCGCCTGATCATCGGTTAATAATAATTTAACCAAAAGTCTGCGCAGAACGGTATTTTCAGCGCAGGCACAACCGCTGTCGCCAGTCTGAACAGCGCCAAGCACCATGAGCCTTAGCCCGTCTTTCTCCAACATGAATCTCTTTGGTAAATCATCAATTTTGGGATTAATATTATAAAATGGTGAACCGGCCGTCTTACCGGAACGTTCCACTAGCAATTCCCGCATCTCGGCAATGGGGGTAATGTCACCGGCATTTGTTATGCCAAGCGTTTCCGCCATATGGGGGCTAGGATCGGCATCGATCACCAGAACCTGGTCAAAGTTTTCGGTGAAGCGTTGGGCGAGAATGGCCATGATGGTGGTCTTGCCAACACCGCCCTTACCGCTGATGGCTATTTTTAGTGGTTTCATGAATTTTTTATGATTTTTGGGGCCGCAGGCGCATTCAAGGAGAGATTAACCGCAGCCGGTTCGTGAAATTATGAAATTATCCTGCCGGAAATTACACAAAATCTGCTTATAAGGCACGAAAAAAGACTAGCGATGGCTTTTTCTTAAAAAAAGGGTAACTTTTATCGAGAGCATTTTTAAAATTCTATCCAGGCATATTAGCGCTGTAGACACCATATCGGCGGCCTGCCGCCGGGCGCAGGCCGCGCAGGAAGAGATAATAGACGCCGCCAAAATGGAGGTTCGGGTCGTAAGCGGGCAGGCGTTGACCTAAATAACGATGCAGAGCCTCAGTATATATGCTGTATTGAAGATCATAGCCCGCCTGGCGTATAACGTCAGGCAGATTAAGGTTATTATAATCTTCCAGACTACCGCCCAAAAAATTTGATTTATAATCAACAATATAATAACGCCCCTGCCAACAAAATATCAAGTCTATAAAGCCCTTCATAAAACCATGCGGCGCCTCTGGCTCGTGACTCAGCCCTATATTTCTACCTTGGCGAAACATGGCCGCCAAGCGATTATTGTCAACGGCCGGCACCGGATAATAAAACTCCATTTCGGCTAGCCTGTCCTGGGGGCTGAGACAGGCTAGAGAGAGATCTGCCGTTGCGTTTAAGGGGGTAAGCATAGTATTATCAACGAGCAGACAGGCCGTTGCAAGCCAAGCCTCCCCAATACCGTAGAGAGTAAGCTTTTCCAGGATCAACTTCTCCTGCTCACCGGCGGTTTTCTGAAAATCAAACTCCTCCAGAATTTCATGCAGGCAGCTACCGGCCTGGGCACCGCGCGGGAAATTAAATATCTCCATCTCTCGATCATTAGCTGCGGCGGAATCATAAATTGCCGCTTCAACCAAACGATCATGATCCGGCTCTTCGTTGGCCTGACTAATCACACCGCGATGCAGGGCCGAAAAGCTAGTTACCCCCAGATAACGATTAAATCCCCGGCGTAATTCCCTGACATCGTGTAATTTTTCCCCGGAGACGAAACCGCTGATTTCAGTTATGGCAGCCACGGCCGGCCTAACAGCTATCCTGTTATTTGCGTCTTCCTCTAGCTTGGCATCAGCCAGAAAGTCATCAGTAACTGAGGCAAAATCTGCCTGGAGAGCGGCTAGCAAATCTCCCTGGGCGTGAGCCTGACCCCCCAGAAGATATTGCAGAGGGGAGGCGGCCGTGGCCCAGCCGCCGCTTTTGGCCTTTACCCGGCCCCAGAGAAGGTAACAGCGGTGTTTGGCGCGGGTCATGGCAACATAAAGAAGACGCAATTCTTCAGCCAGGGCCTCCCTGTCCCGCTGCTCAATTCTTGCCGAATTTCCCCTGCCTATATCAACTACTAGCCGGTTATTCTCATGGCAGCTAACCGCCAAATCACCTTTTACCGTCCCCCTGGAGTCCCAAAAAAATGGGCAGAAAACCACCGGATATTGCAGGCCCTTACTCTTGTGAACGGTAACAATTTTAATCAGGTTTTCGTCACTCTCCAGACGAATCTGGCAATCCTCCCCGGAATTTTCATCGTGACGGCGTACTGCTAGCCAGGCCAACAATTCTTCCGGCCCCAAGGCCTGCTCATGGCTAGCAGTCTGGAGTAATTCAATTAGATGCCTGATATTGGTGAGCAGCCTTTCCGCCCCCTCCTGGGCGCTAAGGCGCAAGTAAACCCCTTCCCGTCGCAAGAGGTTATAGAGCATAGGAGCAGGCCCCCGTTCACGCCAAAACTTTTGATATTCGCCAAAACGAAGCAACAGGCTCTCCCACCTCTCATTATCTAAATCTGCTAATTCCTGGGCTGTGGCGCCCAATATTCTGGTGCAGAGAGCGGCCCGCAAACTTTTCTCATGACCCGCCCGACATACCGCTCTCATGATTAATTCCAACTCCCTGGCCGGAGCGGCGGCATAAACTGATTGATTTGACAGGACAATGGCGGACAACCCAACCTCACCCAGAGCCTGCCGCACCATTTCGCCCTCACTATGCCGCCGCACCAGAACCGCGATATCACCAGCATCAATACCCTGCCCATGACCATCCGCGCCCTCTTGGCGGCCAAATTCCACAGCCGCTTCGGCCAATATGTTCTTAATACGGTTAGCAACCCAGGCCGCCGCTTGCCGTCTGGCGGAATCACGATTTTTTTGCTCCGGGAAATAATACAGGGTGAGGGGCGCTTCATCCCCATACTCACAGGTTGGACACGCCTTAAAATCAGGCGGGCTGACAGCGGCGCTAAATTTGATCTGCGGCAGAACAAAGGGGGCCTGATGACGACCAAATAAAAAATTTACCGCTCCGGTTAAATCAGGATCAGCGCGCCAATTAGTGGTGAGGGTGTGGGAACTCTCCACATTTCCGGCCGCTGTCAGATAACTGAAGATATCCGCCCCCCGGAAGCTGTAAATCGCCTGTTTGGGGTCGCCCACCATAAACAGTGTGCCCCCCTGGTGATAAATACGTTTAAAGATATCATATTGGCGGGCATCAGTATCCTGAAACTCGTCAATCAGGGCGACAGGATATTGCCGCCCTACCCTGCGGGCAAGCTGCCGCCCGGTTTCAGCCCGGCACAAACCATCATGGACACCGCCAAGCAGGTCATCATAGGAGACAAGCCCGCCCAGGCGTTTCAGCTCTGGCAGAGCTGCAAGGCATTGTTCCAGAAACCCATGTAACGCGCCGTAAGCCGCCTGTTCCAACGTCTCAGTCATCCGGCCGCATAATTTAAAAAAATTATGTTCCGGGGTTTGCCCCGCCTTGGAGGGCTTAGTCTCACGAATAAGAACCTTTTGCGAAAAGGCCTCAACCGCCGCGAAGGGGAAAAATCCCGCCATATCCTGAGCAAAATTATCCAATTGCGCGGCCCAGGCGGAGATGTTCTCCGGTTTATAGGTATCTGCGGTTTTGCGAAGCGCCGGCGACGCCAGGGCCGCGAGAATGGCCCGGCGTTCACTCTGCCATAACTCCATGAGTGATTTACAGAGGCCGGTGGGAATCTGACCGGGAGAGATAAGGGACGGCCAGTGCAGAGCACTATGGCCAACGGTTCTGGCAGCGGCAAGCAGGGGAGAAAGTATTTTTATCAGGGTGTCCGGTGTCCATTCACGATGGCACAGGTAATCGACCAAAAAAGCCGGCCAATTACGCGAATTTATCCGCCAATAATCATCTATAACCTGTTGGAGAAGATCACTGTCACTTTCGATAAATTCAATTTCAAAGGGAAAGCTGCTCTCAAAGGCCGAATCCTGTAACACCCGTAGACAAAAGCCATGAATGGTATAAACCGCTGCCAAATCAAAATCCATCATCGCCAGAGCCAGACGATCCTCCAAATCGTGCAAGTCCTGGCCCTGAGCCGCATATTTAGCCAATATCTGCTCCAGAAAGGCATCGGCCGCCCCAAAACCACCGCCCTGCCCCAACCGTGCCCGGCATATTCTGTGAGCCAGAGCCAGACGGGCGCGAATCTTGTCCTTTAATTCCTGGCAGGCCGCCTCGGTAAAGGTAACCACCAAAATATTTTCCACCGCCAGGCGGCGTTCCAGAATAAGACGCAGATAGATGCCGGTAATGGCGTAAGTCTTGCCGGTACCGGCGCTAGCCTCAATAAGGTGAGTGCCATGCAGATTTATATTTATGGGGTCAAGCTCTTTCATACTTTTTGATCGCAAATTTCGGAATTCTAGTTGCAGAATTTTCCCAATTCATCCTTTTAAAATTTATATGGAAGCAAAGGGCGGGTTTGAAACCTGCCCCTACGCGGGGTTTACCGCATGTCCGGCGAGTACCCAAAAATGGCGGCCCTACGACCCCTGATCCCTGTCTCCTGCCCCCTACACCGCAGCGGCCAACAGTAATTCTGCCAGACTGATAAAATTAAATTCAGCCGCTGCCATCAGTGGTAATTGCGAAAAGCCGAAGGCGGCAGTGAAATATGGGTCAGTGTTTTCAGGGGCATCATAATAACCGCTGCGGCTCCAGACATTTTCGGCCCGTTCAAGGGCGGCAGTATGCGCTAGCTTTTTCCTGCCCGCCCAACGGGCCTTGGCGTAGGCCAGAGTACTTTTGGGATATAAGGGCAGCGGCCTGTATTGCCCAGCCGCAAAAGCCCCTGCTAACTCCCGCAGATTGGCCATTGCCTTGTCCGCCGCCATTGGCGGCCAGGCCTTCCGGCCGTCCAGGCCGATGAAGACCGTTTCCAGAGCCAAATCCGGCCGCAAGGCGCAAAGTAATAAGTGGTAAATCCAGCCCTGGACATAATCCTTGTACTTCATGGATTTTATCACAATGGGTCGATAGAGGTACTGTCCGGCAGCCGAGATATGATCCAGACTGCCGGACAGGGTGAAGACGGTCAAATCCAATTGCACCCTTTCGGCGGCCATAGGCGGGGCGGCGGTAAAATCGTGCAATCGTGCCGCTAAACGCCCGGCGGCCGCCCGGCTATTCTCAAAATAAAATCTGCCGGTTTCACCTTCCGGCAGTTGACCACGCTGTTGACCGGCCGCAAGGATTTCATCGTTAATTGCCCGGCCGGTTAAATTTATCTCGGTAAGCTCACCAGTAATTTTGTAACGGCTCAGGTGATCCACCCCAAAAGGTTCCCGATCATCTAATTTATCGTAATAATCATCAAGAGTTACCCCTAAACGGCGGCGAAGAAGAAAACGTACCGGATGGGCAAAAAAATCAATGAAATCGGCAAGAAGAACCGAATCACAGGCTTCCTGCTTTAGGGTAAAATCCTTGCCTAGTCCCTCCCAGGGCCGATTCATGCCAAGACACCCCGCCATCTCCCGGTTGCGGCGGCAATACGAATAGAGACTGCCGGTGAAATAGCGCCGGGAAAATGGTTGCAGGGGGTGCCAAACCATAAAGCGCCGCTCCACCTCACTGGCGGCAAGTCCCAGGCGGCGGCCCAGATGATCCAATAATTCACTGACTAGCACCGAGGGCGGCAATTGGCGGCCGTCCCTGTTGCCAAGTCCCATGTAACTGATATAGAGATTGCGGCGGGCCGAGATGATGGTTTCCAAAAACAGATAGCGGTCATCGGCCCGGCGGCGGCTGCGGTCACCGGGGCGCCGGGCCTGGGCCATGAGATCAAAACTTAAGGGCCGGTCATGGCGGGGAAAGGCATTGTCGTTCATACCTAGCAGACAAATAACTGGAAAGGGGATACTGCGCATGGGGGCCATCTGGCAGAAAGTAACCCGGCCGCAGAGAAAATTACCGCTGCCCTGACTAGCGGCAAGTTTCTCCCGCAGATGGGCCTTGATTACTTCGATATCAATATTCTCCGCGCTGCCGGAGGCGGCCGCCGCCCGTTGTATGGCGGCAAGCTGCCGGCGAATGGTTTGCGACTGGCGCAGGTTATCATCATCGATAATAAAAAAATCGTCCAGAACCCCGCTGAAAAAGTCGGCCCAAGCCGCCAGGGATCGGGACGGACAATCCAGTAGACGTCTTAACGCCCCCACAAAATTCAGTAAATTTGCCAGTAAAACGCCATCGCCACCCTCCAGAACATCGCAGGGCAGAATATCATCAACCAGAACATCCTGCGGCGCTATCCCCGTAACCTGAGCTAGCCCCACGCCTCCGCATATATATCCCATTAGCAACCGTTCCAGTCCCGCTAGCCAGGAGCCGTGCCGAGATGGGGAGGACTTACGCTCAAGCCCCCATTTTATGCCGCTTTCCCGAATCCAGACCTCCAAGGTTTCCAAGTCCTGCGCCTGTACGGCAAAACGCGCCCGTAACGGCTCATATTGGAGTAGAGCCATAATCTCACTGGCCCCGGCGTTTTTGTTTAGTGCCAAAAGCGCCAAAAAGCCGCGAATAACCGCGCCACCAACCGGCCCATCAGCAATGGTAAAGGGAATGGCGGCATCCTCCGGGTTGGCGAAAACCGCGTCCACCAGGGGGGCGTAAAGATTGATATCTGGGGTCATCACCAGAATATCGCCCGGTTCAAGGCTTGTATCCGTCAGCCAATCTAGCAGTTGGTCGTATAAGATCTCCACCTCCCGCATGGGGCTGTGAGTAACCTGAATAGTCAGTGAATGATCGTCAGCGGCCAGATTAGGCCGGTCATCTGGGGAATTAATACACGAATTTCGACCATTCAGAATATCATCCTGCAAAAGAGCCAGGGCTGTCCCACCCCCCGATTCGACAAAAAAATCGTCCTCAAGACAAGGAACACCGCTGTCCTGCAGCAATATCTGAAATTCCCGCCCCAGGGATCCCATGCTGAGCAGAAGCGGACAGCCCTCTTCAAAATGAAGATCTGCATTCGGATCTATGCCACCGCCGGCGAGACGGGCCTGCGCCATGGTTCGGGCGCTGACCAAGTCCGTCCAAAATTCCCGGCAGGGGGCAAGTAAAAATAGATGGACATCAAGCAACTCGGACAATCGTGCCAAGACCGCAAATTGGGAAGGAGGCAAGGCGGGAATCCCGAAGATACTGAGCCGTTCAAGATTACCAATTATATCGTTTGGTTCATCTTTACCTGCTTGAGGCTTAAGCAGACGCAAGAGACGATCCTGCATGGCAGCCCGATGCACCGTGCCATAACGGGCCGCCATGATTTGCCATAAATCGGCCTGCCACCTGGACATATCAGCAGGCCATTGCCGGAACCAATCGGGGCGGTAGGCCATATATTTATCGAAGAGCGCCGCCAGACGGGCGGCCAGTTGCCAACGGCGCAGACCGTTCGCGTCATTTGCCAGATAGCCGGCAACCTCCCCGTAATCAGGGTTATTTTTTTGGGCCGTCAACAGCTCCATAATGGCCCATAACATGGAGTCCGGTTCATAGGCGGCCAACATATTTTCCTCATCTGCCGCCATATGTCGCAGAAGCCGCCAGATAAAGGCCGCCGGAAAGGCGCAATCCAGATTGGCGCTTATTTGCAGCTTCCCGGCCAATTGCAGGGACAGCCAACGTGCCATACCCTGACTCTGGACAATAATGGTCTCAGGAACCATAACCCCGGTTTGCGGCACAGATACGGTTACAGCTAGCCGCCCTAATAATTCTTCTAAGTAGTTGGAACGATAGATGAATAGCATCAGTCAATAAGGGAGGCAAATTGGGCCAGAGGCATGATTTTACCCTGGTGCCGATGGGCCTTAGTCTGTAAATCACGGTCATCGGTAATGATAATCCTAGTCGCATCCATATTGACCGGCAACGAGGATAAATAATCAATAATGGCGGTATCGGCCCGATTGGCCACATCACGATTACCGCCGCCAGAGAAAATCACCCGCACACAGTGACTAAAATTCTCCCGGTCGGCCTCTTCGCCATCAAAAAATACCTCCGCCAGACATTTTGAATTATGTAATAATTTATCAATTATTTGCAGGAGATGGCGGCGGGCGGCAGCTCCCGGCCGGCCGCCATCCTCATAATCCCCACTGAATATTTCAGCAAGGCCTAGGATAACATTATAGCCGTCAACCACCAGAACAAAAGGCCCCGTAATCCCGTGCCAGGCACAAATTAATTGCACCGGGCCGTCTGCGGCGCTACGGGGGCTGTATTTTTCATAGAGGCGTGCCAGGCCGTCATGGTAAAGCTTATGGAGCCTGGGAGCCTCGTTATTCAACAGATCCATTGCCGCCAACTGCGCCAACAATTTATGAATTTTGTTAAACTCTGTCAAGTTTTGCGCCTGATTTATCTTCGCCTCCAGATTAAGCCGCCACTCTTTAGGCAGCGGCTCACCCAGCAGATTTTTGATCCGGTCAATCTCACCCGCTAACTCCCTGGCCACGGCGTTAAGCTCCGGCAACGGATTCAAAGCCTCTTTGGCAGCCTGGCCTATCTGGCTCCGCAAATCCTCCAATTCAAGCAGATTCTGCCGCAACAGGCGGCGATTGCCATAATGGAGATCAAGCCTTTCCTGCTGCCGCAATAATCCAGCAGCCCGAAGTTTTATGTCCTGCTCATTATTCCCGGACAGACTTTGCGCCGCCGCCGCTATTTTTTGCGGTTCAACCAGCCAACTCCGAACCCTTGAACTGAGCCGCCTCTCAACTTCCCGGTCAATTTTCTGTTCCACCCGCTCTTCCAGTTCGGCCAGTTTATGCCGTAATGATTTAACCTCGGCAGCCAACTCCTGACGCGATTTCTTCTCCCTGCCGACCTGCTCTTTTAGGGCGGTAAGCTGCGTATTTTTAGCGGTAATCTTATCCTTTAGGGCCTTATCAAGCCGTTGTTTTGCCCTAATAGTTTTATTAAGCTCTAACCTTAATTCATTAATCTTACGATTATTTTTGTCGTTTATTTTGCGATTATCCCGGCATAATATTGAGTCTCCTACTTTTTCGGGCAACAAAAGTTTGATATGACCAAGAAACGGCTCCAGTTCAGAACTTAGGTCGGCAAACGCCAATTCTGCCGACAGATCATTATCTCCTGAAATTTCAGCCCGGCCGCGCAAAAATTCGATGCCCAACTGCCGAACCGCCTGACGCTCGTCAACTAGCATAGCTCCCAAGGTTCTGGCCAGTCCATAGAACGCGGCCAAATCACGCGCATAAAATTTCAGCGCCAGCTCTGAAAGAACGGTAATAAATGCCAGATTAAAGCCTGATTTAGCCAGAATATAGCATAAACTAGCATCCAACGGCCCGCTGTCATTCAGTGTGGCGCGCAGGCGCTGACGGATAAGCCTGGTATTGGCTTTTGTCGGCCTGATGCCCCGCAGAAGCCCAGAATTCATTCGGGGTACGGAGCGAATATCAGCGCCAGGGGCGGCCTCTAGCAGCTCATGAAAATGCCGGCAGATAAAATCCGGTATGGGAAAATCGTCAATGGTCGGCATATTAGTGTTGGCAATGGTGGTATAAAATTACCGGCTGAGATTTTGGTTTTTTAAAATGGAGATAAAGGTTATATATACAGCAAATTAAATCATAATGGCGCTTAGAAAAATTATAATTTCCGTCCGAGAGCGGGTAAGCACAGCCGCGGGGAGACGATAAGTATTTTTCATTTTTCCAGTGACGCGGCAGGTACGCGCGGGCTCCGAAAGGCTGTTTTTCCAGACGTCCAAAGGCAAGTACAACTAACTTAATGTTTGCATATCAGAAAAACAACCGCTTTTTTGCCCAGATTGCCGATGGCTTTTCGGAGGCCGCCGAGGCTGAATTGTCCGAACTCGGCGCCACAAAAATTGATCCCGTCTATCGCGGTCTCCATTTTAGCGCCGCTCCTGAGGACTTATACCGAATCAATTACCAGAGCCGCCTATGCTCCAGAATCACCGCGCCGCTCATCAACTTCGCTTGCCACAGCACCAAATATCTTTATTTGACGGCCAGTAAAATGCCCTGGTTAAAGCTCCTGGATACCCGCAATACCTTTGCCATTAAGGCCACGATAAACAAAAGCAAAATAAATCACTCCCAATATGCCGCCCTTTGCCTCAAGGACGCCATAGTCGATTATTTCAAGCGCGACAAGGGGAAGCGGCCCAATATTGACCGGCGCACTCCCGACCTCTGGCTGGATCTCTATATCAACGATAACCGGGCCACTATCAGCCTGGATCTGTCCGGCGGCTCACTGCATAGGCGGGGATATCGCGACGAGGCGGTTGAGGCACCTATGCAGGAGACTCTGGCCGCCGCCATTATCCGGCTGAGTGAATGGCAGGGCAAACGCCCCCTGATTGACCCAATGTGCGGCTCCGGCACCTTATTGGCCGAGGCGCTCATGCATTATTGCCGTATCCCGGCAAGCTATTTACGACCCCATTTCGGTTTTGAGATGATGCCAGATTTTGACAGAGAAATCTGGCAGAGGGTAGAGCAGCAGGCCACAGATAATATGGTTTCACTGCCAGACGGCTTAATCAGCGGCAGCGATATATTTAAACCCGCCGTCACCGGCGCCCGTAATAACCTGGCCAATCTGCCGGGAGGTCAGAAGATCACCATTAAAGCCTCGGCCTTTCAGGATATAGAGGCGCTGACCGATACTACCATCGTCTGTAATCCACCCTACGGCCTGCGCATGGGCAGCAGCGCCGAAGCCGCCGCCCTGATTGAGGAATTCGGCAATTTTTTAAAACGCAAATGCACCGGTTCGACGGCCTATATCTATCTTGGCCAGAGGAAACTGCTAAAATCCGTGGGGCTGCATCCTTCATGGAAAAAACCGCTGAAAGCCGGCGGCCTGGACGGAGTTTTAGCTAAATATGAACTTTACTGAAAATAAAGATTTCTGGCTTGCAATAAGTCATGAAATTATGATTTAGTTATCCTAGTACCTCGTAAACCATAAATCTCCGCACCTTACTTGTTATTTGCCGCACTAGCGGCGTTACGACTTCTGTTACATAGCGTTGCTATGTGCCGCCAGTCGTGCCTTGTTGGCACACCAAATTCCGGCGTAAGTCTTATACGATACTTTATGCTTTATGAGGTATTAGGCGCGCTTGTAAAAAGTTATAAATACCTCTCAATCGTCATTACGATGAAAGCCAGAATCATATATTTTCAACTTATGGGTTACTGGCCAGATAAGCACAAAGTTCAATCCAAGCATGACAAATCTAAAACTTTTTGTGACGCTAGCAAAACTGTCGTATCTATGGGGGGCCGATGAAAAAATTATTACTATTGCTTGGAATATGGCTGCTTTGTTTCCCGACATGGCAGGTCAGCACCGCTAAAGCCGTAGAAATCACCATTGTCGGCACTGGCGGCGGCACGTCAATTATAAAGGCGCTTGGTCATGCTTTCACAGGGCAAAATCCGGCAGTCAAAATTAATGTGCCGCGTAGTATTGGCTCCGGTGGCGGAATCAAGGCCGTTGGCAATGGTGAGTACCTGTTGGCCAGAGTTGCCAGAAAAATCACACCAACAGAGAGGCATTATAATCTTACCTATATACCAGTTGCGCGGGTACCCATAGTCTTTTATACCAACCGGAATGCGGCGATAAAAAATCTCACTAGCGCAGAGATTTGTGCCATCTACAGCGGCAAGATTTTCAATTGGCGGAAGGTGGGCGGCCATGATGCCAGAATAAAAGTTGTCAGAAGAGAAGACGGGGACAGCTCCCTGCGCGTCTTATTGAAATCGTTTCCCCGCTTCCGTGATATAACCATTACAAAGTTTTCAAAGACCACCTATAGTGATCCTGAGACCATTGATATTACTGAGAAAAATGATGATGTAATCGCCTTCGGTGACTATAGCAATGTTATGAACCGCCGGGTGGTTGTTCTCAATATAAATGGTATCTCTCCAACTGACCCGGCATACCCCTATTACGGAGTCTCTGCCTTGGTGCTTAAGGAAAAGAACCGCATCGGCAATATTAAAAAATTCATTGATTTTGCCATATCACCCGCCGCAGCCGAGGTGATAAAAAAGGCCGGCGGCCTGCCGCCACTAATCTCAATACACGAAGAGCATCAATGAGACAGAGTATAAGAAATAAAATAATCATCAATTTCTTCGCTGTTATTACGGTAATTATCTGCGCCATCGTCTCCGTGGTCTCCTGGCAATTGTACAAAAGCACTGCTGAGCAGTCAGATTTACTAGCCCAAGAGCTGACAACCCATACATTCGCCATAGTTAACGGCTATCACGCCATTACCATAGCCATACTCAACAACATTCTTCAAGAGGTCATAGAGTATGGGAACTCCATCGCCAATGGTTCACCTATCGCCGATAATATCGACCGGCAGCAAAAGGAATCAATCGTAGAATTCCTGCAAACCTCGGCGGCGAAGGAGGGCGTTGATTTTGCCCTCATTTTTAATGCCAGAGGTGAACTGCAGGCGTCCAGCGAAGGAGGGAGAAGCTATAAGCCCGGCGACAGCAGTCTGCCGCCAAGAAGTGGGCTTTACAAGGGAATTCCCATTGCCCAAAAGGTCAATAAAATTCTCCAGCAAGAGATCCGCCTGCAGATATCACCCCAGGAGTCTGCGGCTCGGGAAAAGGCTGCAAATCTCAACGGATTTATCCGCCTTGAGCCGCAATTTTTGAGAAATTTGGGTGTTGTCAGGAAAAAAATTAACACTAAAGGGGAGATTGCCCTTATCTCGGCCGGTATTATCCGGGATGATTTTTCTGTGCCCACCGGCATGTTCATTGTCGGTAAAATTATTAATAATTTTAACCAGCTTTTTCAGGCCCTGCATAAAGCGACCGATATCGAGGCAACCCTTTATCTTGGCAACACGCCGGTAGCCTTTTCCGGCTTCAACCACGGCATACCGGCAAAGGCCACCAACGGCCCTCCGGTCGTAAGCCAAGGCCTGGCGGCAAAGATTTACGCGCAAGACCAGCCCGTCAATGTTGTTCTTTCGCAGGCCGATGGCAGATATCTTTCCACCTGCGCGGCGCTCAGAGATATCGACCACAAAAAGATCGGTATTCTCTGCACCGGTCTGCCTGACAGTCAAATTGCCAAAATTCAAAAACCCCTGCTTAAACACGGCATTAAAACAGAAATAATTATCAGTAAATGGCTTGTGATAATTGGCACGGTAATGATTTTAATCTTTATCATCATTGCCTGGCTTATTGCCGCAGGAATCACCAGACCGCTGGAAGAGATGGTTGAATTTACCACCAAAGTTGGAGAAGGTGATTTTTCTCACCGTCTGGAAAACCACGCCAACAATGAGATAGGCTATCTGGGCCGGTCAATTGATATGATGCTAGACAGCCTGGATATCGCCCGGCGGGAAAAAGAAAAACTTGAAGACCAACTTCGCCAGGTACAAAAGATGGAGGCAATTGGCACTCTGGCAGGCGGCATGGCGCACGAGTTTAGCAATATTCTTCAGGTGATGTTGGGCTATGCCGGTCTGGCTAGAGACGATGCGCAGGCAGACAGTAAAACAAGAGACGACATTGAGGAGATTATCAAGGCCGGCAACCGTGCCAGGGAGTTGGTGCAACAGATTACCGCCTTTAGCCGCAATAAAGAGGAGAACCTGGAACCTGTTAAGATTTGTGATGCTGTCAAAGAAGCCGTTAAATTACTGCGGAATACAACCCCGGCTGCCATAGAAGTTCGCCAACACATCTGTACGGATACCGATTGTCATAAAGTTATGGCAAATTATGCCATGATCCACCAGATATTAGCGAATCTTTACACCAACGCCGTCCAGGCCATGGATGAAAAAGGCGTTATTGAAATAAGTATGCAGGGGGTAACTTACCCGGTTGAAGACGCCGCCGTTCTGCCTGCTCTGCCGCCGGGAGAATACATCAAACTCACGGTGGCGGACAATGGCCCCGGTATTGAACCGGCTTTAAAGGAACGAATATTTGAACCATTCTTTACCACCAAAGACGTTGGGCGGGGCACGGGAATGGGCTTGTCCATAGTGTATGGTATTGTAAAAAAACTAGAAGGATTCGTTTGGGTGGAAAGAGAACCGGGCAAAGGAGCATCATTTCATGTTTACCTGCCGGTGACATCAGGATACGAGCAGACTCTGCCACAATAATTCTCAAAGATCAACTCCCTGCCATAGCTGATTTTATAATCGGGCAGCAACGGAATTTTGCCGCCGCCACCAGGGGCATCCACCGCGAAGACGGGGATAGCCATACCGGATACATGGCCAATAAGCGATTTCATAATGGCGAGCCCTACAGCAACCGGGGTTCTGAAATGGTTGGCGCCACGGGTTAAATCCCCCTGAAACAGATAGTAAGGCTTTACCCTGATTTTGAGCAGACCGCACAACAAGTCCCGGATAATCTGCGGGTCATCGTTTACACCGCGTAATAATACCGTCTGGCAGCCGAGGGGAATACCGGCGTCAGCCAACCGGGTACAGGCCTGGGCCGCCTGTGGGGTAATCTCGGCTGGATGATTGAAATGGGTATTGATATATAGAGGATGATAGCGCCGCAGTATTTTGGTGAGTCTGACAGTTATCCGCATGGGCAGCACGCAGGGCGTCCGGGTACCGATACGAATTATCTCCACCCCCGGTATGGCCCGCAATTCTCCTAAAATCCAGTCAAGACGCTCATCACTCATGAGAAAAGGGTCACCGCCGGACATAAGGACTTCCCTAACCGCCGGCGTCCGGCGAATATAGTCAAGACCCGCCTCAATGCCCGCATCGCTAATCGGCATTCGCCGTGTTCCCACCTTTCGTTTTCTGGTGCAAAACCGGCAGTACATAGCGCATTGGTTATTAACCAGGAAGAGAACACGATCAGGATATTTATGCACCAGATTGGCGACTGGGCTTAACGACTCCTCCGCCAGGGGATCAACAACACCGATTTTATCGTCCAATTCAAGCTGCGATGGCACCGCCTGCCGCCAAAGCGGGCCGCCAACCTTCCGGATTAATCCCCAATAATATGAGTTAATCCGCATGGGATAGCGCCTGGCCGTCTCATCGATGGCAGCAGCAGTACCGGGAAATCGTTCCTCTACTCCGGCGGCAGAGGTAATGCTGTCGGCCAATACCCCTTGCCAGCTCATGGACGCCAATGGGAGAAAACGTAAATTCTCTTGCTGTCCAACAGGCGGCCACCCTTAAAAATCACCCCTTCCCGGCGTAATAAGGCAATTTTTCTCTGCCGCGCCGCGCCGCCGCACTCGCCCATAAAGCCGCCCAGGCTTAAATCACTCTTGATTACCCGGTGACATGGAACCTGCGGGGCAAAGGGGTTGCGGCGCAGAGCCTGTCCCACGGCCTGGCAACTTCGGCAGCCCACGGCCGCCGCTAATAATTTATAGGTGGTTACCATACCGGCAGGCACCTCAGCAAGCGCCCGATAAACCCGTCCGGCAAATTCAGTTGGCATAATAGACTTAAACCTCAACACAGAGAGCGTGCTTTTCATGACCATGGTTTTTATGAATCTTAATCTCTGCCATGACATCCAGACCAATCTGCAAATGATTATCGGTAAATTGGCAAAAAATATCCTTAGCGCTTTCCTTGCTTTTGATTCCCCCCCTGCGCATGGGCAAATCGGAGATCAGCATCACCGCGCCGGTGGGGACGTTCAGGGCATAACCCACTGAAAAAAGGGTGGCAATTTCCATATCAATGGCCAGGATGCGATGTTTCAAGATATAGGCGATAAATTCTTCATCAAACTCCCACATTCGGTAATCGGTGGTCAGCATCATGCCCGTTTTGGGCTTTGCCTTCATCTTACTGGTAATCACCTCTTCACATATACGGTTGAGCCAGAACTCCGGTTGGGCCGGCACATCCTGGGGTAGATAATGTTTACTGGTGCCCTCATCACGAATACTGGCCGTGGGTATAATTATATCACCAATATCAACATTATCATCAATACCGCCGCACATCCCCAGCATAATTACGCATTTGAGATTATCAAGGAATGACAGACAATGCATGATAATACCCGCCGACGGTGAACCAACCCCGTGATTAATTATTGAAACATCGTGCTTATGGTCATGGACTACCTGCCAATAACCAGATTTAACAGGATTGTCCGTTATCCGCGCAAACTCTTTGATATAACGATCAAAATTGC
>JAADIV010000074.1 GCA_013151175.1 Deltaproteobacteria bacterium
CGCAATTGTTTCTTTAAGTCAAGCAATGGTACACGCATAAATTCGTAATGCCCTATAAAATTATTTATCTATTCAGGTGGAGACGAAAAGTTTACTAATACCACCATACTGCGGCCAGGCATCGACAATTATTTTTGCCAGCTATTGACTGTATCATCCAAAAAATTCCTGATATCCGGCAGTTCTTCTTCAAATATCTTTTTCATCTTTACCAGTAAATTGGCCTCAATCTGACGAACCCGCTCCCTGGATATGCCAAACCGATCGGCAATATCCTGTAGGGTCAAACGATCATCGGTCAAGAGGCGATCCGTCAAAATAGCCTGCTCCTTCGGATTCAAGCGGCCCCTGAGCCTGGTCAGAATGGCGCCCAAACGCTCCTTCATCTCTCCTTCGGCAACCAACTCTTCAACCGTCTTGGTTTTATCCATCAAAAAGTCTTTCTGCTGATCTCCGGAGTCATCATGTACCGGGCTTTCCAGGGAGACATCGCCACCACCCATACGCTGACTCATCTCAATTACTTCACTCTCCTTAACATTAAGCCTCTCGGCCAGCAGCTTGGAGCCCGCCGCAAACCCTTGCGCCTCCAGAAGTTTCCTCTCCTTATTGAGACTAAAAAATAATTTCCGCTGGGCCTGGGTGGTACCAATCTTGACCAAGCGCCAATTATCCATAATAAATTTAAGAATATAGGCCCTTATCCAATAGGCCGCATAATAGGAAAATTTTACCCCCCGATAAGGGTCAAATTTTTTCACCGCCTGCACCAGACCAACATTACCCTCCTGAACCAAATCAAGAAAATTAGTCATCCAGTATTTTTGAAAATCCATTGCCACCTTGACCACCAACCGGAGATTGGCTGTGACCAACCGGTAGGCGGCATCCTGATCCCCATCTTCCTTGAATTTTACCGCCAGGGCATTGGTCTCTTCCCTACTGAGCAGGGCGTACTGACTTATCTCCTGAAGATAGCGCTGCAGACCTGGTTGGGAAACAGCAGGCAGATAGTTATTATCCGGCAGAGTTACCAGGGGATGAATATCTTCCTGGCCGGGATTTTTATTTTTTTCTTTAGTTTTCTTCACTTATTACGCCCTTTTTAGGGTAGTATTTTATCTGGCAGAGTAAATTCTTGCTACTTTTATCCGCCTTTTTGTGATATTAATTACCATTTATTGACAATCATACGAGTTACTTAAAAATAAAAGCACATTTTCAAAAGCCGCTAAAAGCCCAAGACTAAATGAATAATACACGTAATTTCAGCATAATAGCCCATATTGACCACGGTAAGTCAACCCTTGCCGACCGCATGATCCAACTCTGCGGCATGGTTACTGACCGTGAGTTTAAAAATCAGCTTCTGGACTCAATGGATATTGAGCGGGAACGCGGCATAACCATCAAGAGCCAAGCCATATGTCTCCCCTACAAAGCAAGGAACGGTGAGCAATATACCCTAAATTTGGTGGACACGCCAGGCCATGTTGATTTCAGCTATGAGGTATCGAGAGCGTTGTCCGCCTGCGAGGGGGCAATCATTCTGATTGATGCCTCCCAGGGGGTTGAGGCCCAGACCCTGGCCAACCTATACCTGGCCATGGAAAATGATCTGACGGTTATCCCGGTATTGAACAAAATAGATCTGCCAGCCGCCGATCCAGACGCGGTTGCCCTGCAGGTTGAGGAAGATCTGGGCCTGGATAGTGAGAATATTATTCGGTGTTCCGCCAAGACTGGTAAGGGAGTGGATCTGGTTCTTGAGGCCATAGTTAAGTCCTTGCCGCCGCCCCAGGGTGACAAAAGCTCCCCCCTGGAGGCCTTGATTTTTGACGCCAGTTACGATGCCTTCCGTGGCACAATTATCTCTTGCCGCATATTCCAGGGCGAAATAAAGGCCGGTGACATGATAAAATTCATGTCCAACGGCACCGTTTACAAGGTGGAAGAGGTAGGCCTGTTCCATCTGGCCAAAAGTCCCAAGAGATCCCTAAAGGCCGGCGATATAGGCTACATAATCGCCGGGGTAAAAACTGTGGCGGACACCCATCCGGGGGACACAATAACTCATAGAGATGTGCCATGTGCCGCGCCGCTACCAGGTTTTAAAGAGGTACAGCAGGTCGTCTTTTCTTCCCTCTACCCCATATCAACCGATGAATACGAGAACCTGGCAACGGCCATTGAAAAACTTAAATTAAATGACGCCGCTCTTACCTTTCAGAAGGACTCCTCTTCCGCTCTGGGCTTTGGCTTCCGCTGCGGTTTTCTGGGCCTCCTGCACCTGGAGGTGATCCAGGAACGCCTGGAACGGGAATTTGACATTCCCCTGATTTTAACCGTACCATCCGTTAATTATCATTTTTATCTGGCCGATGAAAGTATGCTTGAGATAGACAACCCCGCCCACTTCCCGGATCCCAGCCAGATAAACAGAACGGAAGAGCCATTTATCAAGGCAGGCATACTAATACCTGAGCGTTATATGGGCGCGGTAATCACCCTTTGTATGGAGAGACGGGGTGAAAATACAAATTATCACTACCCCACTCCAGGGCGTATCGAATTTACCTGTGAACTGCCACTGGCCGAGGTGATCTATGATTTTTATGACAGACTCAAATCAATAACCCAGGGATACGGCTCCTTTGACTATGAGCTAATTGATTACCGGCCCAGTGATCTGGTGAAGCTAGATATTCTGGTGAACAGCGAAAAGGTGGATGCCCTGGCTCAACTTGTGCACCGTTCCAAGGCCAGAGAACGGGGCCTGCACGCCTGCGGGAAGCTCAAGGAAGAAATACCTAGGCAGATGTTCAAGATTGCCATTCAAGCGGCCATCGGCGGCAATATCATTGCCAGAACCACCATCTCGGCCCTCAGAAAGGACGTTACCGCTAAATGCTACGGCGGCGATATATCCAGAAAAAGAAAATTACTGGAAAAACAAAAGGCCGGCAAGAAGCGGATGAAGACGGTGGGCAATGTGGATATTCCCCAGAATGCTTTTCTGGCGGTGTTAAAATCAGATCAATAAAACCGGAGCAGTACGCCTGGCTCATATGCAAAGGTAATTTTTACAATACCTGAAAACAGTCAGCGCCGTGATGCCATGAAAATTTCCAATTTCAGTTTTTTCCAAACCATAAGGTTCAAATTGTTGGTTGGTCTCTTTACCGTCCTGACCATCTCCATTGGCGCGGCGATGTTCGGGATTTGGAATTATGAACGGGATAGTTTCATGGTGTCCATCCGGGGAGAGACGATGCGGGCCGGCAGGATCATCGAGAAATCCCTGCGTACCGCGATGTTAAGTAATAACAGGGGGGCTATCCATAAATCACTTGCTGAGATCAGCACCATAATGGCGCCGCCGTCCCGGGTCATGATCGTTGCCCCAGGCGGCCGGGTTGTCTTTTCTAGCGATCCGTCCCAGGTGGGCTCCATTTTTATCGGTTCCCAGGATCAAGCCTGCGCCGCCTGCCATCTGCGGGAAAAAATCCCGGCGGCCCACGAAACCATTCTGCTCTCTTCCAGGGCCGGCCCGATTCTCCGGAGCAGAATCGAAATCAACGGCCAGCCCGTCTGCTACCGATGCCACTCCGCCGATCGGCAGGTTTTGGGCACACTACTCTTTGATGCCTACGTCGGCGGCACATTTCAAATGCTACGCACGGTGGCAATCAGAACCTTTCTCACCGGTCTTCTTACATTTATGGCCGTCATCCTGGTTATGACCTGGCTGATTACCCGGTTGATTCATCAGCCGATCCAAAATTTGATTGCCGGTTTTGAGGCCGTGGGTTCCGGTGATTTTACTTATTGGGTGGATATCAAAGGCAGTGATGAGTTCTGCGATATGGCAACCAGTTTCAATGTCACAAGCAGGGCAATAGGCCGCTATATTGAGGAGATTAAGGCAAGTAATGCCGAGACCTCGACCCTGTACTCGATGCTGCAACGTATGAGCCGTACCATCAAACTCTCCGAGCTAACCGGTATTGTCTTTGATCTGTTCTACGAATTTTTCGGCTTTGAAGAGATAATGATGATCAACATCAATGAAGACAGAAAAGAATGCTATACTGCCATCTGGCGGAAAAAAGAGCAAAGGCGTCTGCATCACAGGCGCTTCAACCCGAATACAGAAAAGTTGCCGGGATCGACACTGAAGATGGAAGAGTTACAGCAGTGGACAGAGAATTGTTTCAACCAGACCGTCTTTCCGGAACACGGCGCCAGAGTTTTGATACCCCTGATCTACAACAACGAGAATGCCGGTATCATAAGTATTCGCGCGGCCGCCGGCCAAACTATCCCGCCCCATGAGAAAAGACTGATAAGGACAATGGCAAGCCATATCGCCATATCTTTTGCCAATGCCAGACTCTACCATATGGCTACCACCGATGGACTCACCGGTCTCTTTACCAAAAGATTTTTTCTGAACACCACCGATCATATGACCACCCCAGGTTCTCCCACAGCCAGGCCGTTCTGGCTGATGATGATGGATCTTGACCACTTCAAGGAGGTCAACGACACATACGGACATCCGGCCGGAGATCAGGTACTGATACAGTTGGCTGATCTAATCCGGGCCAACATCCGTTACGGAGATATTCCGTGCCGTTACGGCGGCGAGGAGTTTATCATAATTCTTCCTGAATCAAGCGGGGACACAGCCTTTATCCAAGGCGTGGCCGACCGGGTCCTGTTGGCGGTTGCCAATCATACCTTTACCTATCGGGACTGCAGGTCTATCCGTTGCACGATCAGCATTGGTATTGCCTCATTCCCGGGCCATGCCGCCACGGCTGAGGAGGTAATTCAGAAAGTAGATAACGCCCTCTACGCCGCCAAGGAAGGCGGCCGGAACAGGGTATGTTCCGCTCATTAGACCCGGCCTAACCGCGATAAGCATCCCGGCAATGGCAGAACGCGGAGAGGCCAGAAGAACGAGTGGATAAATAGTTGACGTAGTTTGCCCACAGTGGTGCATAGAAAATAAATTCCAGTCAAATATAGGGAGGTAACGATGAACAAATTAGAACAATTAAAAACCATGACCACGGTAGTCGCCGATTCCGGAGACTTCGATTCAATCAAGGAATACAAACCGACGGACGCGACAACCAACCCGTCCCTGGTTTACGCGGCGGCGCAACTGCCCCAATATCACAATCTGGTTGAGGAGGCAGTGGAGTTCGGCATGGCGAAGACCGAGACAACAGCCGCGCGCACGTCACTTATTCTGGATCGTCTGGCAGTCCTTTTCGGCCGGGAAATTCTCGCCATCGTCCCGGGACGGGTATCAACGGAAGTGGACGCGCGCCTGTCTTTCGACACCGAAGGTAGTATCCGCAAAGCCCGCGACCTGATCGCCATGTACGGGGAGTTCGGCATCGACAGGGAGCGCATTCTCATCAAGCTCGCCTCAACCTGGGAGGGGATTCAAGCCGCTAAGGTTCTTGAACATCAGGGTATTCATTGCAATTTGACCCTAATGTTCAGCTTTGCCCAGGCCGTTGCCTGCGCCGAAGCGGGCGTAACCCTAATTTCTCCCTTTGTCGGCCGGATTACTGACTGGAACAAGGCCAAATTTGGTATCGCGACCTATGCGCCTGACGATGACCCCGGGGTGCAGTCAGTGCAGAAAATTTTTAATTATTACAAGCACCATGGCTATCAAACCCAGATTATGGGGGCAAGTTTCAGGAATACCGAACAGATCCTGGCTCTGGCCGGCTGCGACCTATTGACCATTTCTCCTAAACTGCTCGCCGAATTGGAAGGGATGGAAGGACATCTCAGCCTCAATCTTGATTCCGAGCAGGCTAAAGCCATGGAGATGGAAAAATACGCCCTTTTGGAGAAAGATATGCGTTGGATGCATAATGAAGATCCCATGGCCGTGGAGAAACTTGCCGAGGGTATCCGCAATTTCACCAAAGATTTGCGCAGGCTTGAAGAGTATGTCCGCCAAAAACTCAGCCGGGAATAAAAGATATGGCAGAAGCCAAAAACAGCAGCGTAGTTAATAAGCTCGTTATTGCCGGCCTCATTGTTCTGGGAGTTGCAGCCTTTCGGTATTTTAACCTGGGGCAGTATCTTACTCTGGAATACATCAAAGCGTCACAGGAGAGATTTCAGGCCCTATACCAGCAAAACCGTTTTCTGTTTATCTCCACCTATATGGGGATTTATATCGCCGTTACCGCCCTGTCGCTGCCAGGTGCGGTAATCATGACTCTGGCGGGCGGCGGCCTATTCGGTCTTGTACGCGGCACGCTTATAGTCTCCTTTGCCAGTACCATCGGTGCGACCCTGGCCTGCCTTGTTTCCCGCTTTCTCCTGCGGACGTGGGTGCAAAGCAAATTCGGCGATAAACTTGCCACCATTAACAGCGGCATCGAAAAAGAAGGGGCCTTTTACCTTTTTTCCCTTCGCCTGGTGCCGATTTTCCCATTCTTCGTTATCAATCTGCTCATGGGACTCACCCGCATGCGCCTGTTCACTTTTTTCTGGGTATCGCAGATCGGTATGTTGGCCGGCACCATAGTCTTTGTCAACGCCGGCAAGGAATTAGCCAAAATAAACACCCTGGCCGGCATCATGTCACCCGGAGTGCTGATTTCCTTCATTATTCTTGGCCTTTTCCCCATCACAGTGAAGAAAATTTTGTCTCTTTACCAGGCAAGGATCAAGCACAATGACCAACAGGCATCTTAAACACTGAAAAAGGAGGCATTATGGCTAGCTACGATTATGATATCGGCATTATCGGCGGCGGCGCGGCCGGGCTGACCGTGGCCTCCGGAGCGGCCCAGCTTGGCGCCAAGACCCTGCTCATCGAAAAAGAAGAGACACTCGGCGGCGACTGTCTCCATTACGGCTGCGTCCCCAGTAAAACCCTTATTAAAACGGCCCATGTCTATCACCTGATGAAAAACGGCCCCGAATTCGGCCTGCCGGCTATTACGCCGCCTGCGGTTGATTTCAGAGAGATAGCGGCCCGGATAAAATCGGTGATCGGGGTTATTCAAAAACATGATTCGCTAGAGCGATTTTGCCAACTTGGGGTAAAAGTTACATTTGGCAGCCCTGAATTTATCGATGAGCATGCCGTCTCCCTGGACGGCAAATCTATTTCCGCCCGCCGCTGGGTGATCGCCACCGGTTCATCTACGGCAGTCCCGCCAATCGCTGGTCTCGAACAAACGCCTTATCTCACCAATCGCGATATTTTTTCTCTTGATAAACTACCAAAATCATTGATCGTGCTTGGCGCCGGCCCTATTGCTACCGAAATGGCTCAGGCCTTTTGCCGGCTTGGCAGTAAGGTAACGATGATTCAGCGCAGCGCTCAGATACTCAGTAAGGAAGATCGGGATATGGCGGATATCGTCAAAGATGGACTTGAGAAAGAAGGCGTTGTCTTGCAAATGAACGCCGCGATCGTCCGGGTTGGCGATTTGGGCCGCGAACGAGAAGTGGTAATTCAACATGCCGCGTCAGAGCCGCAGACACTCAGGGCCGAAGCTATTCTGCTAGCCCTGGGCCGCTCACCCAATATTGCAGGTCTTGGGCTGCAGAAAATAGGTGTACCCTTTNAAAGGAATAAGGGTAAACAATTATCTTCGCACCAGTCACAAACATATCTACGCGGCCGGTGATGTCATCGGCGGCTATCAGTTCACCCACGTGGCCGGTTATGAAGGTGGAGTGGTTTTAAGCAACGCCATCTTCCATCTGCCCCGGAAAACTAATTACACCCTTGTACCTTGGTGTACTTACACCCACCCGGAATTAGCCAGTATCGGAATGAATGAGAAAAGCGCCAAGCGGGCCGGGATCAAATACTCGGTCTTTAGCGAAGAATTCACCGGCAATGACCGGGCTTTGGCTGAAGGTGAGAGCTGCGGCCGCATCAAACTGCTGTTAGACAAAAAGGAGAGGCCTCTGGGGATTCAAATCCTGGGACCGCAGGCAGGAGATCTCATAAGTGAATGGGTAGCAATCATGAATGGCGGCGTAGGACTGGCAAAAATCGCCTCAGCTATTCATCCTTACCCAACTCTGGGCGAGATCAACAAAAAAGTGGTCAGCTCAGTTTTCTCGCCAAAGATATTTTCTAATACCGTGCGCAAGGGCCTTAAATTCTTTTTCAGATTAAGGGGCCGAGCCTGTGATTGCGGAAAAGATATGGATTGTAACGATTAAGGACAGGACAAACATAACTACTCACCCCATAGGCACCTTAATATCAATAACCACAGGACTTGTAACTGCTTACAGGGTGCCGGAGATGCAAGGCATCGTCCTGCGAAGCGTACTCCCTGTACGTGAGTAGGGCGATAACGAAGCAGGTTCGGTACCCTGTGAGCAGTTACGGACAAACAGCAATTAATTATATCTGATGCAGGGGGATAGCGGCTTCCGACATCATCATTGAGGTAAGAGAATCTGGATATCCTTCCCGATAATAGACCTCTTTGAGTGATATGTTAATCAGCATCTTGGCGCAAATAGCACAAGGCAGATTAGTGCAGTATAACACCGCCCCCTCAACGCTAAAACCGAGATTTGCCGCCTGAATTATGGCGTTTTGCTCGGCGTGCAAGCCACGGCATAGTTCATGCCTTTCTCCAGATGGAATGCCCTGCTGTTCCCGCAGGCATCCGACATCAAGACAATGAGAGATATGGGTCGGCGCGCCGTTATAACCGGTGGCAATAATTCTTTTGTCACGGACAAGAATGGCGCCAACCTTACGGCGCAAACAGGTGGAACGCTGAGCAACCAACTCAGTTATCCCCATAAAGTACTCGTTCCATGAAGGCCTCTGGGCAGTAGTCTTTGTCATAGCGCCACCGTTTGCAGATCAGCCTGTGATCTAAGCGATGGATAGAGAGGGAATTCATCGCATAATGACCGCACCTCCGCTCTGATCCGGCTTAATACTCCGGCATCATCACTATTTAAAATCACCTCATTTATCCAGTCACCGATCCGGCGCATCTCCTTTTCCTGCAAGCCTCTGGTCGTCACCGCCGCTGTCCCGATTCTTATGCCGCCGGTAACAAAACGGCTCTCGGTATCAAAGGGCACAGCATTTTTATTAACCGTCAGTCCCGCATCCTCCAGGGAATGTTCAGCATCCTTGCCGGTAATTTTCTTGTTGGCAAGATCAACTAGCATCAAATGATTGTCCGTACCGCCGGAAACCAGTCTAAAACCGTGGCCTACCAGTGTATCCGCCAAGGTTCGGGCGTTGATAACCACCTGCTTTTGATATTGCCGAAACTCCGCAGTCATTGCCTCCTTGAAGCTTACCGCCTTCGCGGCAATAACATGCACCAGAGGGCCGCCCTGAATGCCTGGAAATATTTTACTATCCAGCTTCCTGCCATATTCCGCCCTGGCCAGAATAAGACCGCCCCTCGGCCCCCGCATGGTCTTGTGGGTGGTGGTAGTAACAAAATCGGCATACGGCACCGGCGAAGGGTGCTGATCGGCAGCCACCAAGCCGGCAATATGCGCCATATCAACCATGAATTTTGCCCCGACCTTATCCGCTATTTGCCGGAACCCCTGCCAATCGATGAACCTTGGATAGGCACTGGCACCAGCCACAATAAGTTTGGGCCGCTCCCGCGTGGCAATGCGTTCTACCTCCGCCATATCTATCCGCTCCGTTTCCCGGTTCAACCCGTAAGAAACAAAATCATATAATTGACCGGAAAAATTGACCGCCGCACCGTGAGTTAAATGACCACCATGGGCCAGATCCATCCCTAAAACCTTATCACCGGGGTTCAGTAACGCAAAATAAACCGCCATATTGGCCTGGCTGCCGGAATGCGGCTGCACGTTGGCATATTCGGCCTTAAATATCTCCATAGCCCGCTGCCGGGCAAGGGTCTCTACGGTATCAGCGTTTTCACAACCGCCATAATAACGCTTGCCGGGATAGCCTTCGGCGTATTTATTGGTAAAAATTGAGCCTTGCGCCTCAAGCACCGCCTCACTGACAATATTTTCCGAGGCAATTAATTCCAACTTATGGGACTGACGCTCGAATTCATGGTCGATAGCGCTATATATTTCAGGATCAGTATTTTTTAAAAAGGACACGATATACCTCTGCTCCAATTTTTAGACGAAAACCTGCCAATGATCCCTGAGCCTTGCCGCTGTTTTATGGCCGGCTACGTCTGGGTGATAGGGATGTAATGTCAGCAAGTATTTTCGTAGCAAAAATGGCAGGAAATTTACAATTAAAACATCTCAATACGCCGCAGATGCCGGCCGCCGGCAAAATCCGTTGTCAGCCAGGCCCTGACAATCTCCAGAGCCACTCCCGCGCCAATAACCCTGGCTCCCAGACATAAGACGTTAGCATCGTTGTGCTCCCGGCTCAACCTGGCAGTAAATGATTCATGACAGAGAGCGGCCCGGATACCTGCATGCCGGTTGGCAGCCATTGACATACCAATTCCAGTACCGCAAATTAAAATACCTAACTCCGCCCGGCCGTCCATAACCGCCAGACACACCGCCTCAGAAAAAACCGGATAATCAACCGAGTCAGGGGTATCACAGCCCATATTAAGAACCTCATGGCCGTTTTCGTTAAGATAATCAACCACAACATTTTTTAAAGCAAGACCACCGTGATCACAGCCAATTACCAGTTTCATTTTCCGCGATTACTCCTCATATCTGCGCATAGCAAGAACAGCATTGGTACCGCCAAATCCGAATGAATTGGATAATGCCACCCTGATCTCCATATGGCGGGCCTTATTAGGCACATAATCCAAATCACATTGCGGATCGGGATTATCCAGATTCATCGTTGGCGGCGCGATTTGATGATAAATCGACAAGGCCGTCAGAACCGCCTCTATACCACCGGCGCCGCCCAGGAGATGACCAGTCATGGACTTGGTGGAACTAACCGCAATTTTGGCGGCATGACCGCCAAAAACCGTCTTAATGGCCCGCGTCTCGCCAAGGTCATTAAGATTGGTGGAAGTACCGTGGGCATTGATATAATCAATATCATCCGGTCGTAAACCAGAGTTCTGCAAGACCATGCGCAGGCAACGAGCCGCGCCCTCGCCATCCTCTGGCGGAGCAGCCATATGATGACCGTCTCCGGTCATCCCGCACCCCAGTACCTCTGCGTAAATTTTGGCCTGCCTGGCCTTGGCGTGTTCCAGGGACTCTAGCAACATAATGCCGCCACCCTCACCAATTATAAACCCATCCCGATCGCGGTCAAAAGGCCGCGAAGCCCGTTCCGGTTCATCATTTCTCTTTGACAGCGCCTTCATAGAGCTAAAGCCGCCTACTGCCATGGGACAAATGACAGACTCACTGCCACCGGTTATGACCGCGTCACAATCACCCCGCTGTATAGCGTGAAATGCCTCGCCCACGGCATGAGTTCCCGCCGCGCAGGCGGTACTGAGCGACAGATTTGGCCCTTTTAACTTCAGCATAACGGATATCTGCCCCGCTCCCATATTGGGGATGACCATGGGGATAAAAAATGGGGTTATGCGTCTGGGGCCGCGCTCCAAACAGACCTTATGATATTTTTCGATAGTGGGGAGACCGCCCATTCCGCAGCCGGTGATAACCCCAATTCGAGCGGCATTCTCGGCCGTTACCGTAAATTTAGCATCCGCCATGGCCATTTTTGCGCCGGCCACCGCGTATTGGGCAAACAACTCAAGATGCCTAACCGCCTTGGCATCAACATATTCCTCAGCCCGGAAATCCTGCACCTCAGCCGCGATTTTTACCGCAAAGCCCTCAGTATCAAAGCGGGTTATGGGGCCAATACCGCTCTTGCCGGCGCAGATACCCTGCCATGATTTTTCCACCCCTGTTCCCAGGGGAGTCACTAAGCCTAGACCGGTAATAACAACTCTATCACTCACCCAAAAATTCTCCCGGCTTAAGCTTGTATTGACTTAATATGATCAATAGCGTTCTGCACCGTCAAAATTTTCTCAGCTAGCTCATCGGAGATCTCGGTATCAAAGGCCTCTTCCATGGCCATAATCAGCTCGACCAGATCCAATGAATCCGCCCCAAGATCATCAACAAATGAAGCCGCCGGGACAACCTTGTCCTTTTCCACACTTAACTGCTCTGCAATGATATCGATAAGTTTATCTTCTATAGACATGCCTTCTCCTTTATTTTAAAATTAGCGCGCCTGTGTCCTGTCAAGGCTCAACTGACGCATATTGCTTATTGTTTGATACTTGGCAAAACACTAGCCCAGTAAAACTGGCTAAGTTACATATACATTCCACCATTAACATGAAGCACCTGCCCCGTCACATAATCAGCCGCCCCGCTTACCAGATAGGCCACTGCCGCAGCCACATCCTCCGGGCGGCCAAGCTTTCCCAGAGGAATACCGGCCTTAATTGCGGTCGTAACCTCTTCAGGAAGCGCCCCGGTCATTTCAGTCTCGATATAACCAGGCGCCACACCATTAACCGTTATACCGCGAGATGCCAATTCTTTGGCAACGGACTTGGTCAAACCAACAAGACCTGCCTTGGCGGCGGCATAATTAACCTGCCCGGCATTACCGGCAAAACCAATAACGGAGGTAATATTCACTATCCGACCCCAACGTTGTTTCATCATCGTCCGGGAAACCGCCTTAATACAGTTGAAAGCCCCCTTGAGATTTGTGTCCAGAACCGCGTCCCAGGCCTCTTCCTTCATTTTAATCAGCAACCCGTCTCTGGTGATTCCGGCGTTATTAACCAAAATATCGAGGTGGCCCTCCTCTTTCACAATCTGCCGAAACGCCTCCTGCACCTGCCCGGCATCGGCCACATCAAACTTGACGACCCCGGCCTGACCGCCATCGGCCTTGATCTGTGCCGCAGTTTCCTCGGCGGCCTCGGCGCGGTTGACATAATTAATGATAACCTTGCTGCCCAACGAGGCCAAAAGGACGCTGACCGCCCGACCAATTCCCCTGCCGCCGCCGGTAACCAAGGTAATTTTCCCTGTTAAGCTCATAGAGTTCTATTTTTTAATTCAGTAATAAGACGGGGCAGTACCTCAAATAAATCACCCACGATACCATAAGTGGCAATGGCAAATATGGGCGCCGCCGGGTCTTTATTAATGGCAACAATAACTTCAGATGACTGCATTCCGACAAGATGCTGGATCGCCCCGGATATCCCGCAGCAGATATAGAGTTTCGGCGCCACGGTCTTACCCGTCTGGCCCACCTGATAGGGATAATCAATCCAACCGGCATCCACCACCGCTCTGGAGGCGGCAACCGATCCGCCCAGTAAATCAGCCAATTCATTCAATAGAGCAAAGCCTTTGGCACTCTCCAACCCCCGGCCACCGGCCACCACAATTTCAGCCTCAGCCAATTTTACCTTGTCAGGCGCGGTGATAACACTGGCCAAAACTTTAACTCGCGCCGCCAGGTTAAACGCTCCGGCATCAAGCTTGTGAACAACCCCCTGCCGCCCCTTGTCAGGCGGTAAAGCAGTCATAACCATGGGACGAACCGTAGCCATCTGTGGGCGGGTATCCGGGCAGACAATCGTGGCCATAATATTACCACCAAAGGCGGGTCTGGTTTGGAGTAAATTGCCATCCTCACCTATGGCAAGATCGGTGCAATCAGCCGTAAGCCCTGCCCCCATGGAAGTTGCTACCTGCGGGATAAAGGAACGGCCAATGGCAGTAGCGCCAGCCAAAACAATTTCCGGTTTGTGTTCCTTTATTAAATGGGCCAGGACATTGCCATAGGCCTCATCGGTAAAATCCTTCAGGCCCGGATCGTCAAGTTGAAATACCTCATCAGCGCCGTGCCAAATCAGTTCCTGGGCCTTATCCTGGAGATCATACCCCATGAGAACAGCCGCCAACTGCACCCCACGCGCCGCCGCCAACCGCCGGCCAATTCCTAATAATTCAAAAGCAACCGGGGCAATCTCACCATGGCGAAATTCCGCGTAAATCCATACCCCAGCATAATCCGCCGGATTAACCTTTACAGCAGCCTCCCCCTGCTCAATAAGCAGAGCGCCGGCCTCGCAATTATCCACACAATTACCGCACAGGGTGCATTGTTCTTTCACCTGGGCCAGGCCGTTAACCACAGAAATAGCGCCGAAGGCACAATTGTCTTCACAAACACCACAGCCCGTACATAATTGCGGGTCAATCTCAAGCATTTAAAACCGCCTCTAATTTCTCAACAAGTTGGGTAACCTGCCCGGCAACCGTGCCGGTAAGCATCGTGCGCTCACCTCTGGCCTCCGGGGCAAACACCTTATCCACCTTGGTGGGTGATCCGGCCAGACCGAGCAACTTAGGATCCGCGCCTATTCCGGCCGCATCTAGCACCTTTATCTCCACTTTTTTGGCCTTCATCTTGCCCTTCAGCGAAGCAATACGCGGTTCATTAATCTCTTTTACCACCGTAAACAGGGCAGGCAGAGGAATTTCAAGCTCATCATAGCCATCATCCATCATTCGCTGGGCTATAATCACTCCGTCCTTTACCTCCTGCACTTTCTTGATACAAGAGGCATAGGCAAGATCAAGCCTCCCAGCCAAACCAGGGCCAACCTGAGCAGTGTCTCCATCGATGGCCTGTTTACCGCAAATAATCAAATCAGCACCGCCCAGGGTGATAACCGCCCGCGCCAAAGTATAGGTTGTAGCCCAGGTATCAGCTCCGGCAAAGGCCCGATCCGAAACAAGAACAGCCGCATCCGCCCCGCAGGCAACGGCGCCGCGTAACATCTCCCCGGCCTGGGGAGGCCCCATACTAAGGGCTGTCACCGAACCGCCATACTCTGCCGCCAAACGCACCGCCTCCTCCAGAGCGTGCTCATCGAAAGGGTTCATTATACTCTTCACCCCCTCCCTGCTCATGGTATTGGTTTTGGGATCCAAACGAACATTTTTGGCATCTGGAACCTGCTTTAAACAAACAATAATTTTCATCAATTATATTCCTTGTTCAGGTAACTACTCACCCCGTAGGCACCTTAATATCAATAACCACAGGACTTGTAACTGCTTACAGGGTGCCGGAGATGCGAGGCATCGTCCTGCGAAGCGTACTCCCTGTACGTGAACAGGGCGATAACGAAGCAGGTTCGGTACCCTGTGAGCAGTTACTTTTCATCAATTATATTCCTTGTTCAGCTCCTGGCCGACGACATTTCTTTGAATCTGGTTCGTGCCCTCATATATCTGCAAAATTTTGGCATCACGCATCATCTTCTCAACAGGATAATCACGCATATAACCATAGCCACCCAACACCTGTACCGCATTAGTCGTAACTCTCATCGCCACATCAGAGGCAAAAACTTTGCACATGGATGAGGCCTTGGACATATTGTTGGGGTGGGCATCTATATGAGCGGCAACGGCGTAAACAAGCGCTCTGGCCGCTTCGGTCTCAATTGCCATATCGGCAAGCAAATGTTGGACAGCCTGAAAGGAGATGATAGGCTTCTTAAACTGAATGCGCTGTTTGGCATATTTAACCGCCTCATCCAAGGCCCCCTGGGCCAGGCCGACGCCAAGAACCGCAATACCGGGCCTGGATCTATCAATGGTTTTCATCACCGTAATAAAGCCGGATCCCTGCCGGCCAATCATTCTGTCCCGGGGAATTCTACAGTCCTTAAAAATTAGCTCACGGGTAGCGGAAGCCCTGATCCCCAGTTTTTTTTCTTTATGACCGTAAGAGAAACCGGGGTCGGTATCCTCAATCACAAACATACTGGCCCCTCTCGCGCCTTTTTCAGGATTAGTGATGGCAATAACTGAATAAAAATTGGCCTCGCCGCCATTGGTTATCCACTGCTTCGTACCATTTAATACCCATTCATCACCATCCAGAACCGCCGTTGTCTGAATTCCAGAGGCATCACTGCCGGCATTGGCTTCGGTAAGCGCAAAGGCGGCAAGTTTATCGCCGCTTGCCAGGGGGGGTAAATATTTTTGTTTAATTTCCCGGCTGCCGGACAAAATAATGGGATAGGCCCCCAGGGCACTGGCCGCAAAGCTTGTGGCAACCCCCACACAACCACGGGCAAATTGCTCCATCGCCAAAACCATGTCAAAAACACCACCGCCGTACCCGCCATACTCCTCGGCGATATACAGGCCAGCCAAATCGGCCTTGGCGATTTCACGAAGAATCTCACGGGGGAATTCCTCCGTTTCGTCCAATTCAGCCCGGCAGGGTATGACTTTTTCATTGGTTATCTGTTGGGCTACTTCAACGATCATCTGCTGCTCTTCGGTCAAAAAATAGTCCAATTATTTCACCATATTTATGTTTTTAGCACCTAAGCGTTGGATTTCTGCCGCAAAAAACGGACAAGCGCGGACTCCGATCCCGATAAACCCACGCCTCACCAACGCACAACCATAGCGCCCCATGTAAAACCGCCGCCAAAGGCGCAGAGCAAAACCAGATCATCTTTGGCAATCATCCCGGCCCTGTTGGCCTCATCCAAGGCTATGGGGACGCTAGCCGCAGAAGTATTACCATATTTGGACACATTAACATAGACCTTTTCCGGCGGGATATGCAAACGTTCCAGAAGACTATGCAAAATCCGGATATTGGCCTGATGGGGAATAAACAGCCGCACGGCATCCACTTCAAGACCTAATGTTGACATAACATCCGTAACCGCTCCAGACATTGCTCGCACCGCATGTTTAAATACGTCACGCCCGGCCATCTTGATATAAGACCCCTGATTGCCGGCATTAGACAGATCAGGATTCATCCCACGGGCAGAATCCATAAACAATAAGTTGTGGAGTCTGCCATCGGCGAACATCTTACTGGCTAATACACCATGCCGCCGGTCAGTCCCACCGACAATACAGGCCCCGGCCCCATCGCCAAAAATGATACAGGTATTACGATCCTGCCAATTGGTTCTGGATGACAGGGTTTCCGCCCCGATCACCATGATCTTCATGGCAGGATTTCTGCGCAGGTAGGCATCCGCCATATCCAGACCATACAAGAAGCCGGAACAGGCAGCGTTCAAATCGTAGGCAAAGGCATGAACCGCCCCCAACTCCTTCTGAACCAGACAGGCACAAGACGGCATGGTCATCTCACTGGTGATTGTCGCCACCAGAATAAGATCAAGTTCTTCAGCGCCAAGCCCGGCCATTTCCAGAGCCTTTTGCGCCGCCTTAACCGCCAGTAACGAGGTTTCCTCACCGGCGCCGGCGATATGCCTGGTTTTTATGCCGGTACGGCTTGTGATCCACTCATCCGATGTTTCAACCATGCCCTCAAGTTCGGCATTGGTCAAAACCCGTCGGGGCAGATACGATCCTGTTCCTAAAACAAATGCTCCCATGAATTATCTAACCGCCGCTGCCGAGCCGGTCTCCAAAAGTCCGGTTATATGATCATTTACCCGTTTATCAACCAATTCTGCCGCGATTTTAATGGCATTTTTAATGGCGGTAGCGTTGGAGCGGCCATGACAAATTATTCCTATACCACTGAGACCAAGCAAAGGAGCGCCGCCGTATTCGGCATAATCCGTCCTTTTTTTGAGGTTCGCGTAAGCATTTTTGCTGAGGAGATACCCCATCTTGGCCTTAAAATTTTTGACCAATTCTTCCTTCATCATCGCCACCATCGCCTCAGCCAGGCCTTCACTTAATTTAAGGCAGACATTACCCACAAAACCATCACAAACAATGACATCAACATCACCCTGAAAGGTATCCCGGCCTTCAACATTACCGATATAATTCAGGGAACTATTCAGTAAAATTTCGTGAGTACCCTTAACCAAGGCGTTGCCCTTACCACCCTCTTCACCAATACTGAGCAAACCGACTCTGGGATTTTTGATACCAAATAGTAATTTGGAGAAGGCCGACGCCATAACTCCAAACTGCACTAGATGTTGTGGCCGACAATCAACATTGGCGCCCACATCCATCATCAC
>JAADIV010000224.1:0-3025 GCA_013151175.1 Deltaproteobacteria bacterium
GATTGACCCGCCGGGACATTTAACGATTGATCCATACCAAGCTGCCGGACAAATTGGCTAAGCCGCTCATCGCCAATAGAAATAACCGGCTCATTAATATAAGGCAGCAGATATATGCCGTCCCGTACCCTTTGCCAGACAGGCTTACGAACTAGCAGATCACCACCCGGCAACCGCTTCATCTTGCGGGGACTTATCAACCTGGCATCCGGGTTTGGGCGGCCTGCTGCCCCGGATATTTCACCGGACTGAACTGCCGCCGCCAACTGGAAGTATTTCGCCAGACCGCCAAGATAGACTGGATCGCTAGCGACCCTATTACGCCGGTTAAAACTACTAAAATTCCAATAGTGATTGGGATCATAGTCCGGTAAATTTACCATAGCCAATATTTCGCCGTTATCGGCGTTCATTAACACCGCCATTCCCGACTGAGCGCCATTTTTTTTAATCAGAGCGGCCAACCTCTTCTCAACCCTGCTCTGCAATTTGAGATCCAGACTGAGAACAACCGCCGCGCCGGCCGCCGGAATCCCCCGGTAGTCAATACCGGAAGCCTGCTGATTAGCAGGCTCCATCGGCCAATCTCCACGCAGAAGATTGTCATAGGCAAATTCAGTCCCGGCCAGCCCCTGTCCCGCCTTCACGAAACCAATAACCTGCGAAGCTGTGCTGCCACGCGGATACAGCCGCGGTCGCTCACTGGCAAGGTAAATACCGCCAAGGTTTAAGGCCGCAATCTTTTTGGCATCTTCAACACTAATGTAGCGTTTCAACCAAATCAAACTTCTTTTAGTTCGTAATTGCCGCTGAATCTTTTTATTATCAACAGCAAGGATTTTGACCAACCGCCTAACCGCATTTTGCCCCTTTTTCATCTCCAGGGGGCGTACATAAACGGAGTACATTCGCAGGCTTATGGCCAAGACACTCATGTTACGATCATATATCTCGTGCCGGAGACGATTGGCGGATATTAATTCTGCGGGCCGTGAGCTGTTTCCATTAACTTTTTTTACCGGCGCAGAAAAAAGATTAAAGAAACCACCCGCCCACAAAACGGAAAAAATAACCACCGCCAACAGAACAAATAGCGCGTAGCACCCAGCAAGTCTTTTCCCGGACTTCCGGCGATAGTTCATAAACCCTCATAGTCGATCAAAAACGGCTGACCACCTGATTTTTTGTGGCAGAATACAACCCTAAATGGCCTGCCATCTTGATAATATGACCTTTAGCCAATAAAGACTTTCGCTGTTGATACAGATCCCGCTGAATGCTTAATAATTCGAGCTTATCGGCCTGCCGGCCCGCCAAATCATCCAAACCGGAACGAATAAGGAAGGTAAAAGCAACGCTGCTAACCAAACCAACCAGCATCGTCCCGGCCAATAAAATACCCATAATTTTTCTAAATGCCTGACTACCGCCAACCCGTATCGATTTTATCTTGACGCATTGCCTGCCGTCAAAGGAGTTTGAGAAATCCCGAATCATAACATCCCCTTTTTTGCTGTCGCAGGCGATTGTTGTCGCACTGCTCTCAATTTTGCGCTCCTTGCCCTCGGATTAACCAACAATTCATCCTCACCGGCTATCACCGGTTTCCTTGTCACTGCCGACAGGGAAGGGTTATTCTGGAAAGCCCGTTTAACCAAGCGATCCTCTAAAGAGTGAAAGGAAATAACCGCGAATACCGCCCCCTGTTTTAATATTTGCGGGCCATGCATGAGTATCTTGAGCAGGTTGTCCAACTCGCCGTTCACGGCGATACGCAAAGCCTGAAAGACTTTGGTGGCCACATGAATTTTTTTGGGGCGAAACCTGCGGGGTACAGCCCGTTCCACAACATCAACCAACTGATCCGTACTGACAAAATTTTTGCCACGGCGATATTCAACCACAAAAGCGGCTATCCGCCGGGCCTGCCGTTCTTCTCCATAATGATAAAATATATCGGCCAGATCAGCGGCACTGGCCGTATTCAATAATTTGGCGGCCGTAAGCTGGCGGCGCTTATCCATCCTCATATCCAACGGTTCTGAACCCTGGAAACTGAAGCCGCGCTCACTACCGGTTAATTGATATGATGAAAGGCCGAGATCGAGCAGTAACCCGTCAATTTTTTCTACCCTACGTTCCTTTAATCTCTCCGGTATAACGGCAAAATTATCATGGACAAAATCGACCCGATGACCGAACTCGGCAAGATTATGACGGGCCATGTCAAGGGCGGCCTCATCCCAATCAAAACCAATGACCCGGCCCGATGGCGCTGAACGTCTTAATATTTCCCGGCTGTGTCCACCCATGCCCAGATTGCCATCGACATAAATACCGCCGGGCCTAGGGTCAAGCAGATCAACTGCCTCTGCCAACAAGACGGAACGATGAATCACGTGTTTTACCAATTAGCGCCTTATTGCTGATGTGTTGCAAAAAACAAATTATTTAAAATCCAGCCGATTAAAGAAGGCCAGATTTCAACAGGCTGACCTCAAAACTGGCAAAATCCTCTGGGGTTGGCTTGCTATCCACTTCCCAGGCGACCTTGTCCAAAATCTCGAAATAGGTCATCACTCCGCTTAACACCACTTCCCGGCCAATACCGCATTCTTCCCGCAGTTTGGGAGCCAACAGGATCCGGCCCTGTTTATCGAGAACGCACTCAGCCACACCGCCAATCATATAACTGATCATCTTCTTCATATCCGGTTGTTCCCGCAAATTGGCCAACAGGGTCATTTCCATCTTTTCCCATTGCGGCAACGGATAGGCACGCAGGCATTTGTTCCACGGGGTAACCATCAGTCGTCCATCATATTGTTTACGGAGAACATCACGAAAACGGGCCGGGATGCTCAAACGTCCCTTGCCGTCCAGACTATGTTCCGAGCGTCCGCGAAAATGATTCACGGGATTTTGCAGCATACCCACAGGCGACCCCCTTACCACACATCGGCAACACTTATTTCCTTTTTGCCCCACTTTAAACCACTTTATACTACTGTATAGTTAAATAGAC
>JAADIV010000224.1:3033-13334 GCA_013151175.1 Deltaproteobacteria bacterium
ACCCTGTCAAGAAAAAATATTTTTCTGCCAGGGCGGGCATGAAATCATAATAGGTTGATATTACAGGGATAACAAAATTGGCATACCATATAAAGAGTATGGGCAGACAGGGACTCACTATATATAGCGTCTGGAAATGCAAAATATATTGTAACAAAACGTAACTCAGGGGCTGAAACAGCTTGGAAGATACCTGGAAATGACTAAACGAAGATATGGAAACAGGAACAAGGGAGGGATGAAACCGGGCCAGACAAACAACTCTGAACCCGGCACAACAAACAGGAAACTTCTTATAGGTGCGGGATCAATGTAAGCGATCAACAAACTACTGTGGGAGGCGATTGCTCCCCGCAGTATAAGCGTTTCAATAGTTAATTGCCTGATCTATATCCAGGAGAATTTTAACATCTGTATCGGTTTTGGCCATACCGAGAATATAATTGGTGTCAATGCCGGCGCCTAGGGTTGGTGGGTCTTCAATATCGGCTGATTTAAAAGAGATCACCTCTGAGACAGAATCAACAGCCAATCCCACCTGCCTGCTGCCGCCAAAGGCACTGGTCTCGACTATCACGATGCAACTGCGATCGGTGTATTCCACCTCCTCCATACCAAGCTTGGCCCGCATATCAAGCACCGGAATTACCTTGTCCCGCAGATTAATGACACCCTTGGCATAGGGCGGGGCCTGATGCACCTTAACGAACTCCATCATCTTGATAATTTCCCTGACTTTAAAAATATTTATGCCAAACTCCTGATTATTGAGTATGAAAGTCAAGTAACGCCCCTCCTGCTCTAGCATAGCCTTAGCGGAGCGCTCAGTTTTTTCATCAGTTGGCTGGAGTATCTGCTCGACAAGCTCGGCTGAATCCATCAATACCGAAGTTGACCGGGGCATACCGGCACAGGCGGCATCGGCGTATTGCGTATCAATAAATTTATCCAAATCCACCAGGCTCCCCACCTCCATCTCATCATGCATATAACGCTGCATCTTGTCCAAATCATCTTTTGAGGGGTATAAATCGTTCGTTTTAATCCCCTCAGGATCCGTCAGGACATTACGCAGGATTGGCGCCTTAAGCCCAAGTTTTTTGTCCGGGTCGAGAAATTCAACGGCAATATCCGCAGCCGTGTCCGGCCGCTCCGCGATAAATTTACCGGCCTTTACCAAAAGATCCGTAAATTCGTAAACCGCCTCCTTGTGGGCCTCGACAAAATCATTGCGCATCGTAACCACACAACAGGGATGATTGCGCCATATTTTATGTGACAAAAACTGCTGTTCGGCGATACCGGCGGCAATGGCCTTGGTGCCAATAGGCTCGGCCACCATAAACCCGCAGGCGTTGGCATTATCTCTTAGGAAGGGCGGCATATTAATGGGAGCCACTACCTCAAGATTAACATCTACATCATCGCCCTTATTCAGACTAGCGTTCAAGCCAATCCCTTTAAAAAACATATGAGTCAGCATATGATGCACGGACATCTTATGGGGCAGCAGAAAGGAACGCTGCTTAAAAAAATTCTGGTATGGTTTGGTGTAATCACCCTGTTTGCTGCGCACAAAGATACTGCCGCTGCGATGGGCGAACAACACCAACTTAAGGGGCACCCCATAATTGAAGAGATCCATGGCAATAGGAGCCAGGATACAGGCTGCGTCAACCGTTCCCCTATCCAAGGAATCCTGCACAGGATTCCAACCCTGCTTGCACTGGGTCTCTAGCTCAAAATGCTCAGGAACCACCTTGCCGTTGGCAATCCAATGTTTCAAAACGCCCAAAACCAGATGATCGGTAATCTGAATATGAGCGACCCGTAATTTTATTTTCCCGGAAACTCCTACCTGTAAACCGGCACCGTCCTCTTCCCCGGCACTACCTTCGCCCATTACCTCATCTATTTTGGCCTTCAGCTCTTCCTGGCTGAAAGGCTTGGCAATCAAGGCATTGGCACCATGCCGCATAGCCTTTTCCGACTGACTCTTGTCTGACTGACCGGTAGCCATAAGAAACGGGATACCCTTGAACTGTTCCTGGGCCCGCAGCCAGATCACCAGTTCGTCACCACCCATATTGGGCATATTCCAGTCGCTGATTACCAAATCAACATCGCCCTGCTTCTGGATTATATCAATGGCCTCCTTGCCGTCACCCGCCTGCATCACATTCTCGAAGCCGAGCTTTTTCAGGGTGTTGACCTCAATTTTACGCATGGTCACCGCGTCTTCCGCAATCACTATTTTAATATCCCCGGAAATACTCATGTAATTTGCCCTCAGCTTTATATTTTAGTAACTACCCGGCTACGCCTCGTTCGAAACAGGCTTACTTGTGACTGTATCCACCTATCCTGCATCATGCTGAGCAGGCAGATAAATTTATAAATAACCCGAAAACGGTTACTCAATATGCGATTTAAACGATATATTTACCCTAGCCCGAAAGGTAGAGACCACCTCGCCTTCTATGGTCATGTCCAGTTCTTTAACGGTAGCCACCCGTAAATCGCTGTATTTCGTCCGGGCATTTTCAATGGCATTTTTGGCCGCCTCTTCCCACGATACCGTGCTAGTTCCAACAAATTCAACCATTTGATAAACACTATTCGGCATGACTACCCCCCGTTTAACATTTTGTTAATACGCCGATTTTACCCATGTTTAGGGCCTCATTTCAAGTAAATAATAAATAAATCCTAGCGACAATATATTTCTACTTTATATGGCTCCTTACCGGCCACTTTTTTTGAGCTTCGTAAGTGAAAATTTTCCGCCAACCTGGGGAAAAATACATCACCGGCAATATCGCGCCGTAAGGTAGAAAGAATAATCGTATCCGCCAGGGACATGGCCTGGCTAAAAATCTGCGCCCCACCGATAATAAAGGCCTTCTCCGCCACCCCGCATAATTCTATGGAACCGGCAAGACTGGCGGCAACTTCACAGCCTGCGGCCAAAAGGCCTGGTTGTCTTGAGATAACAATATTTCTCCTACCTGGCAGCGGACGGCCTATAGATTCAAAGGTCTTACGCCCCATAACAACCGGGTATCCCCAGGTGGTCTCCCGGAAAAAACGCAGCTCCGCCGGGATATGCCATGGAGTTGTCCCATTGCGGCCAATAACCCGATTAGCGGCCATTGCGGCGATTAAAATTATTTCCATAGATGTGAGACTTTAACTTGCCAAACAAAACTAGCCTAATTATTGTAGTAGTGGCGCAACAGCCAGAAAGAGAGACTACATTTCCCCCGTGTACCAAGGTGGGCGAAGATTTATGATCTGCGAGACACTCGCGTACATTATACATAAAAACACTACATAGTTGTTATGAATTATTACAAAAAGTTGGGCGTTACTAAAAATGCCGATCAAAATGAAATAAAAAAGGCGTACCGCAAGTTGGCTCTGAAATATCATCCCGACCGCAATAAGGGTGATAAACAGGCCGAGGAAAAATTTAAACAGATCAGTGAGGCCTACGCGGTACTATCCGACCCAAAGAAAAAGCAGCAATACGACACCTACGGTTCGGCTGATTTTCAAAAGCGTTACAGCCAGGAAGACATTTTCAAAAACAGCGATCTTGGCTCTATATTCAGAGAATTTGGTATTAATGTCGGCGGTGGTTTCGGGCAGGCAGGCCGGGGACGGCCCGGCCCCGACAGCCCTTTTGAATCTATCTTCGGCGGTATGGGCGGTGCCAACCAGTTTCAGGGGGGATTCAGCGGCCGGCAAAGCTGCCAGATCGTCAGGGGCTCTGATTTAACAATGGAGCTGCCAATATCTTTGCGGGAAGTTTTAAACGGCACAGAAAAGACTATTGCCCTGGGCCGGGGCAGTGCTGCGGACAAGGTTTCTGTCAAAATCCCCGCAGGCATTGATTCCGGTAAAAAACTCAGAATCACCGGCAAGGGCGGGCCATCTGCCAACGGCGGCCCGCCGGGAGATTTATACCTGCTTATACGGGTACTGCCCCACCCCGATTTTACCAGAGAGGGGAATAACCTTATTTTTGAGAAGAAAATGTCATTCAGCGCGGCAGCCCTGGGGGAAAAGATAACGGTTCCAACCCTTGACGGCAAAACTCTAAACGTCAAGATACCCGCCGGCACTCAACCCCAGAGTAAACTGCGTCTCAAGGGCCATGGTCTACCGACCGGCCCCCTGGGGCCGCGGGGCGATCTACTGGTCAGAATTACCGTGGCAGTGCCAAAAAAGATGACCCGGAAACAAAAAGAATTAATTGAGGAACTGGCTACTGCCGGGCTATAGATCTAGGAATCAGCCTATAGGGGCGGGTTTCAAACCCGCCCCTATGGGCTATTATTTACCTCTTGATATTAATAAGGGTATTCAACATATCAGCTACCGTGGTAATGATCTTGGAGTTGGCCTGAAAACCGCGTTGAACGGTAATGAGTTTCACAAATTCGGTACCGAGATCCACATTGGACTGTTCCAGGGCATTGGGGGCAATGGAACCCAGGCCGTTGGTGCCGGGGGCGCCGGTAACCGGGGCGCCGGAATCAGTAGTCTCCGTGAAGATATTGCCGCCCTCTTTCCTGAGGCCGGCCAAGTTACTGAAATTGGCCAAAGCCACCTGCGCCTTCTTCAAGACCTGGCCATTGGAATAATGGCCGGTAATAACCCCGCTCACATCGGTTGAAACCGACTGCAAAAAGCCGGAGGCATAACCATCCTGATCCTGAAAGATAGTGGTAGAGCTATTGGCGTACTGAGTGGTTCCCAAGGCCTCAGGGACAAAGCCGGTGGTCACCGTATCGCCATTCTGGCTGCCATCCTCCGATGATACGTCAGCATCTATGTAATCGAAGGCCCCCGTGCCGAATATCCGCGGCACGGTCGTTCCCGCCGGATTGCTGTAAGAAATACCAGTAATGGCCAATTTATTATTGGCAGCGGTACTTACCGTATCGGCGTGCCAATCGGTTAGGATAAGGCGTCCGGCCCCGTCAATACTGGCTGATGCCTTAAACTTATCCTCCAGACTATTTAGAATATCACCGACATTTTCCGTGGAGGGGGTGCCCACCGTGTAGGTTAAGCTAACATTATTACCATCCCGATCCGTGCCGGTGAATGTAACGGCATCACCGGCAGCCATGCCTTTGGTAGTACCAGTGCCATCATCGGCGAAAACGCTGTCCAGACTGGTATTGGCGGTTATGGCGCTAAAACCGGTATTAACCGCCGATGAGCGCCCGACGGAAATCAGCTCTTTTTTCGAGGTAGTAACATTTACCTGCCCCTTAAAAGAATCATAAGTGGCAAGGTCGGTCGCAACTCCTGTAATACCCCAGGGAGTCGCACCAGAAGCAGCCGCAGTCGTTACATTAACCAACATATTCGTACCATTGCTGTTATCTATGACCCGCATCCGGCCATCACTGCTCAGCACAGTGGTAACAGCCGGTGAAGCGACATATGGAGGGCCAACGGGAACGGCGGTGCCTGAATAAAGATCTGACATATAATTGAGTAGATCCTGCACCGTACTTATAGCCGTAACCTTGTAAGTCGCACCCGAGCCCGATGGCACCACGCCATTGACATCGGTACCGGCAAAAGTAAGTGTATCAGTGGCAACAAGCTGTTTAGCCGAACCATCGTACAAATCGACAAGTTTTTTGCTAGTATCCGTCACCACCGCCGATTGGGTAACATCAAGATAGAGAGGATTAAGAGTCTTGGCATGACTTACCTTATTCCCCGAACCATGCGCGCCGCCAAAAGGCACCGACTGATTGGCGGAGATTGTTTCAAATCGGGTAATGGCCAGAGCAGAGGCCCCGCCGGTGCCGTCCGTAATCACCAGGCGCCCTTTGGCGTCTATACTGGCATGACCACCGAAGGTATTATCAACCTTGGTTAAAAAATCCTGGACATCCTTAGAGGGATCCACTGTATAGACCAGACGATTGGCGCCGCTCACCGCCGCGCCATCCCTCTTGTAACCCTCAAGGATAAAGGTATCACCCTGGGAGACAGCATTACCGCCGGCATCGGTAATATCCGACCAGAGGGTAGCTGTGGTAATATAATTACTGCCGCCGGCAGCAGCAGAGGTGGCCCCGGAGGAAGTATGCGCCCCCTGATCGCTAACGATAACCTGGTCAATATTTGAACTTTGGCCATCATAACGGGCCCCTATATTTAAGGTAATATCCTGATTGGTAGCAGCGCCGGTAAAATTGGTGGGAAAAGAAAAATAGGTATCACCAGGCGACAATAACATTCTATTATCCGGTTTGGACGGATCCACCTCGCCGTCCGGCGGTACTTTATAGGCATCAATACTGGTGACATTACCGGCGGTATCAAATTGCATAACCCCATACATCAAGGCTCCGGCGCCCTTGTCATTTTTATAATTATAACGGGTATCAGGATTATAAATCGCCTTCTCTTTGGTGGTTAAGGACCGCAGATCCTCTTTGGGATCGCAGGTTACCAGAAACTCCCATTGATTGTCATTGGTGGTGCGGTCGTAATAGACGGAGATGTCGTGACTGGCACCCTTGGAGTCGTAGATCTTATTTGAGGTGGTATAGTCATATTTAGTCGAATCAATGGGATCACTTGGATTTATCGCTGCGACATTAGTGCCATTCCAATTGGCAAAGAGACGATCTTCATTGGCCTCGTTCATTTTACGGGAATCGACATTGGCAATCACCTCTAGAGACTTTGTCGCTACCGGCGGTGTATTCTTGCCAATGCTTATGTCACCGATGGTGCCGGCCCGCTCACCGGTGGTGGTGTCAATGGTCCAACCCTGGGCAAAATGACCGACGGGATCAACCAATGAACCGTTTTGGTCGAAGCGAAACTCGCCCGCCCGGCTATACATATCCGCCGTAGCGCTGCCAGCATCACGCAGCATGAAAAATCCCTGACCACCAATGGCCATATCGGTGGGAGTTGAAGAACTCTCAAATGAACCCTGGGCAAAGAGACTGTCAATGGCATTCAAGGTTACCCCCCGGCCTACCTGGGCAGAACCGGCCGCCGTTGACACCGACTGAGCCAGGACATCCTGAAAGGTGGAGCGGCTGGATTTAAAGGCCACGGTATTGACGTTGGCGACGTTATCGCCAAGGACTGACATAGCCTCTCCCATGGTACTGAGTCCGCTGATACTGGAATATAATGAACTTGAAACACCCATTTTCTTGCCTCCTTAAAATTCTCTTAGGGTTTATTGGTAACTATTGCACCGTTAATATCTCATCTGGAGATGCCTCGATATGGCCGTCTATGGTAATTTTGGCCTTGCCGCCGGCAAAATTTACCCCGGTCACCTTGCCGGTGGTTTTATAATCCACATCAACAATCTGACCGGCAGCATCAAAGGCGTTAACCTTGTAGGAATAAAGACCGTCCGGGGCCGCCTTACCTGCCAGATTTTTGCCGCCCCAATCAAGTTGGTAAGCGCCAGCAGACAAGCCTCCCTTATCCTCCTGCCAGACCAAACTGCCGGCCGCGTTAAATACCTGCACCTGCACATTATTGGTCGCGTCTTTAAGATTAAACTCCGTGGGCGTTACCTTACCGTCATTGACGGCCATCTTACTACCGTTAATCTGTACCTGATTATTCAGCAGCCCCAATAATTGCAAATTATTTTTGGAGGTCTGAAAATCAAGCAGCTTCTTGGTATTCTCACTCATCCTGGTGGTGGCCTGCATATTACTGAACTGTGCCAGTTGTGAGGCCATCTGATAATTATCCATGGGCTTCAGGGGATCCTGATACTGCATCTGGGTAATAAACAGCTTCATAAAATCACTCTGATTAAGCGATTTTGAGCCCACGGCGTTCTTCGGCTGCACCAGAGTGGAAGCGGCTGTACTGCCAGCACCGGTTATAGACATGGTTTTTCCTCCTGCTTGATAATTTTCTTTTTAGGCAAAGACACTTATACTGCTCTCCGGCCAGCGGCTACTGTGGAGTGAGGCTATCTGCCGCAAAGATTCGCCAGGGCCGCCGACGCCGGCCGCACCTGGCCGATTAGCCGCGCCATCGACAGATAATTGTTCCCAGGCCGACTCAAATTGCTGTCTCGCGCCACCGGAATCGTTTTTCCGCTGATCCACCATCACCGCGCAGGCCTCCAACGAATAGCCCTGGCGATTCAGATTATCCTTGAACTCCTCCATATTTTTTTCCAGAGCCTCCTTCACCCGATGGTTATCCATCACAAAAGAAACGGCCAGGTGGTTGTTCCTGATCTGCATATCCACCTTAACCTCGCCAAGCTCCTTGGGATACATGGTCAGGGTTAAATGGTGCTCAGCATCAGCTAGCCCCCGCGCCACTCCCTGCGATATCTGCTCCATAGCAAATTGCTGGAGAATCCGGGCGGCGGGCAGCCTCATCACCGGGGGCGACCGCAGGGGAGTTGACCCACTGGCCTGCCTCGCATCGATGTTCGCGATTAAAGTGTTCTCAGCGTCCTGGAAAGAATTTTTATGATGCGCGTCAGAAAGTAAATTTTTTGCATCAGCTTCAATAACCTTTATTACCGACTCAATAACCCCGTTTTTATCGGCTGTAGCGGCCGCAAACGGGGCCGCGAAATCCTTCTTACCGGATTTTTGCCACTCTTCGGCCAAATCATGTTTTAAGCTCATAATTTCACTGACCTTATCGCCTCTTATTTTGGCAATATCGATCATCTTTTGCAAATCCTGATAGACAGAGGTCAATGACTCCCGCACCGCCGGCGTAGAACCGGCTCCCTGCTTAGCCAAAACAGCCTGCCGCAAAGCGGAGAGATCAGTCCCTGGGTTTGCCGCCTCCACATCCGCCAGAATCTTAGTCAAAATTCCCTTGACCCCGGTTATATCCTTTTTAACGGCGCTGTCTGCCGCTAGCGGGGCCGCGAAATCCTTCCTGCCGGATTTTTGCCACTCTTCAGCCAAATCCTGCTTCAGCCCCATAACATCACTGACCTTATTGATCTTTACCTTGGCAAGATCAATCATCTTTTGCAGATCCTGGTAAGCCGCCGTCAGTGATGCCTGCACCACCGGCGTAAAACTAACCCCATGCTTAACAAAACCTGCCTGGCCCAAAACAGCAGAGAGATTCCGCAGAAAACCCGGCAGATTCACCTTGGGTCTTTGGGCCTTAACATCCGCCAGGCCCTGGGTCAAAATTTCCTTTAGATGTCCAAGCCCCATAGACTCTTTGCCGCTATCAACAAGCGGCGGCATCCCGGCGAGATCCCGCTTAAAGGCGGCAATAGTTTTGGGGAAGATGTTTGCCATACCGTCCTTGCTGACCCCGGCTGAAGCTAGCATATCCTTGATTTGTGCCAATTCAACACCAGACATCTTGATGGTCTTTAGACGACTGGCCGATATAGTTTTCAGGCCCCGCAGATAGGCGGTTAAATCAAATTTCCCCTGATTATCGATACTTTTAGCCGAGAGTTCCGCCAATTTGTCCGTATCCACGCCCATCCGGCTGAGCATGGATTCCAGCAGGGGAAGATCCGTTTCCGGCGCGGTAATTTTTTGCGGCGTCTGCATCAATTGCAAATGCTTGGCAAAAACGGCAAAGATGTCAGCCAGACTTACCGTGCCATTCTTCGCCATCTGCTCCTTTAACGGCGCGAGTTCTGCCGGTTTCATCCCGACCTGCTCCGCCATCTTGTTAAGCATCGCCATACTCTTCAACTGGAAACTCCACTGGCCGGCATCGGTACCAGGCTTTTTCGCCAGAGTCCGTAAATCTACCAGAAGCTGCTGTAAAAATGCCGCCGCTGACATGGCGGATTTATTGGTCTTTTCCTTTGGCTCATCCTTATCTTTCGGGGGGCGCTCACGATTTTTTACTCCTAGCAAATCGCTCCCCTCCTGACTCCCGGCTCTGACCTTTTTGTCCAGATAATGGGAGAAATTATTTTCATGACCAGGATCTACCTGCGCTGCTGGCGCTAGCCTATTTTCCGGCCTAGCACTGGAGATGGGTGGCATCAAAATATTTGGCAATGTCGTTACCTCTCTCTTACGGCAAAATTGTTCTTAATAAAGTTAACAACCGGCATAACAAAGCCAGCTGACAACTTTTATAAGCAACCGCCGTGCCAGAAGTAAACAAAAATATAATATTTAATGTACCAGAGAGAGTGAAGACTATTTTTTGATATGAAAACAGGGAGTTGTATGGGGGGTGGCGGGTTTAAAACCCGCCCGTACGACGATGTAATTTGGTGTGCGGGAGATTTGGGAACACTATTCGTGTAGGGGCGGGTTTCA